>JAYVCA010000101.1:0-6986 GCA_043750135.1 Chloroflexota bacterium
CGCGCCCAGCTGCGGCGCGGTGAGTGGCGCGAGGGAGCCAAGAAATGCGCCGATCGGCGTGCGTGCCGCGCCCAGGATCACCGACGGTCCGCTCATCGCTCCTCCAAGAGGCGCTGCGTGACGTGCTCGCGATAGGCGCGGATCTCGTCGCGCAACGCTCCAAGCTCGGCGAGCCTGGCGTCCACGGTCAGAAGATGGGCATCGAGCAGCTCGATCAGGCGCGGGAGCACCGCGTGGTTGCTTCGCTGGCGCGTATAGACGCCTTCGAGCTCTCCCATCTCCTGCAGCGAGAGGCCGAGCAGCTTGAGCTTTCCGATGAACTTGAGCCGGCGGATGTCGTCGGTGGTGTAGATGCGCGTGCCGCCGTCCAGGCGCTTCACCGAGTCCAGCAGGCCGAGCTCCTCGTAATAGCGGATCGTCCGCTCGGTCATGCCGACCTTCGCGGCCAGCTCCCCGACACGGTAGGTCGCCGGCCCCGGTTCGCGGACGGTCGCTCGCGCCACGCTTGCTTGCCTCCCCGGTCCGCCAGTTGACGTGAACTGGCAAGAACATAGCGCCCGCCGCCCGCGGACGCACGCCGGGACCGGATCAGGAGGCGAGCTCCGCGATCGCGAAGGCCAGCGCCTGCGCGCCGAGAGCGGCGTCCTCGGCGGTCGCGAGCTCGCTCGGGTTGTGGCTGCCGCCGGTGGACCGGACGAACAGCATCCCGGTCGGCACGCCGGCAAGCTGCGCGTTCTCCGCATCGTGCCCGGCACCGGAGAACAGCTCGGGTGCTGCGACCCCGACCGCCTTCCCCGAGCGCCTCAACAGATCGCGGAGGGCCGGATCGAGCGGGACCGCGGGCACGCGCGAGAGCACGTCGATCGATGACCGAACGCCGCGGGCGTCGCCGACGCGCCGGATCGCCGCACGGACCTCGCGCCCGAGCGCCTCCACGGTCTCCTCGCTCCGGGCGCGAAGGTCGAGCGAGAACACGCATTCCCCGGGGACCACGTTTTTGGCATTGGGCCGCACGGCGATCTCGCCGACGGTCCCGACCGCGTCGGGCAGCCCGCCAGCAATGGACTCGACCGCGACGATCATCTCCGCGGCGGCGGCGAGCGCGTCGGCGCGCGCGGTCATGATCGTCGCACCGGCGTGATCCTGACGGCCGTGCACGGTGACCCGGGCGTGGAGGATGCCGACGATGTCGCTCACCACGCCGAGCGCGATCCCCCGGTCGAAAAGACGCGGCCCCTGCTCGATGTGCAACTCGAGGTACGTCGCGATGTCGGCGGGCGCGCGCCGGGCGGTCCCCGGATCGCCGGACTCACCCAGCGCGCGCAGCGCCGCCGCGATCGTCACACCGTCGCGGTCAGCACGATCGGCCGCTCCCTCGGGGAGTCGCCCGAACGTGGCGCAGGATCCGAACAGACCGATCCCAAAGCGCGCGCCCTCCTCGTCGCACCAGCCGACGATCTCGACCGGCCGGCGGAACACGCGGCCGGCATCAAGGAGCGCATCGACCGCCTCGACCGCGCAGAGCACGCCAAGCGCGCCGTCAAAGCGTCCGCCGCTGGGCACCGAATCGAGGTGCGAGCCGATGACGATCGCCGGACCCTGGTCGCCGAACCGCGCCCAGAGATTCGCCGCCGCGTCGCGCCGGACGGCCGCGCCGCGGGCCGCGAGCCAGCCGCCCACCAGATCGCGGGCGCGCTGTTCGTCGGCGCCGAGACCGAGCCGGGTGACCGCGGTCCCGGTGCCGCCGATAGCCGAGAGCTCCGCGGTCCGCGCGCTCAGGCGCGCCACATTCACCGCAACGACGGTCGGGCCACTCATTCCCTGCCCGCCAGTCGCGCCGCGAGTGAGTCGGGCCCGAACGGCAGCGGCGCGAACACCGCGGCCTGGAGGGCCTGAGCGGCCACGAGCTGGGCCGGCCGCTGGGCCGCGAAGATGGGATCGCGCGCGCTCTGCTCGGCGAGGCGCTCCTCGAGCGAGACGACGGTGAGTCCGCCCCGGCGATCGGCGAGCGACACGATCCGCTCGGCGAGTGTGCGCGGGGCCTGCAGCGGGTCGAGCAGGGCGTAGACCGGATGCCGGCGCGCCGGCTCGATCAGGTCCGGCCGCCCCTCCGCGGCAAGAATGAGCGCCGACAGCGCTTCGTGCGGACGCCGGTCGCCGGCCAGGAGCGGGCTCTTCCCGATGTCATGAAGATAGCCGGCCAGGGTCACCGCCGGCACGTCGAGCGCCGCACCGGCCCCGGCCGAGGCCGCCGCCAGGAGTCCGGCGATGCGCCCGACCAACCGAGAGTGCTGCCGCAACCACTCCGGGTAGCGGTAGCGGTCGAAATACGCTTCCGCGAGACGAGCGGTGGTTTCGTCCGGCGGGATTGTTGTGGACAATCTTGTCATCAACGTATTGACACGAGGGATCGGGGCCCGTAGGGTCGGCCCCGGCGCGCCAGGGACGCGTGGGGAGCGGACAGATGGACGAGAGCGTCGATCAGCGCATCATCGCGCACCTCGGCTTCGCGCGGGCGGTGGCCAACCGCGCCGTCGACCCGCGCTGCCACGGAGCCGATCGCGAGGACCTCGTTGCCTGGGGGATCCTGGGGTTGGTCCAAGCCGCTCGGCGGTACGAGCCGGAGAGCGGCGCGACGTTCGGGGCCTATGCCGCACGCCGGGTCCGCGGTCAGGTGCTCGATGCCCTCCGCGAGCGCGATCCGCTCACCCGCTCGGCTCGCAAAGCCTTCCGTCTGGCGCGCGAGCGCGATCCCGAGCTTCCCGCGCCGGTCGTCGAGGTCTCCCTCGACGCGTACCTCGACGCTGGACGGGATCCCACGGGGGCGGCGGTGAGCACCTGCCGCGCCGTGCGTGACCGGCGCTGGGCCGGAGCCGCGGCCGCACTCCGCTCGCTGCCTGAGGTCGAGCGGACCGTCCTGGTGCTCTCGTACGCACGGGGCCTCACCCTTCGTGAGATCGGCGCGCAGGTCGGCCTGTCCGAATCGGGCGTCTGCCGGCTGCGCGCCCGGGCGCTCCGCCGGGTCCGCGCGCGCTGCGCATGAGACGGACGCTGCCCGGCGCACGGAGACCGCGGCCGCGCTGCCGCCGTTGTCGCCGGCGCCGCTGCGCCTCACGCGGGCAGCGGCCCGCCGCAGGGGGAGGTCCTACGCTTCCGCCCAGATGAGCAGGCGTCCGTTCGCGATGACCGCGCGGATGACCGTCCGCTGAGCTATCTCGCGCGGGCCCGATTCGCGCGGCTCGTGCGTCGCGCGCTCGACGAGCTTCCCGCGGAATTCGCCGAACGGATGCGCAACGTCGAGATCGTGGTGCTCGAGGAGCCGGATCCCAAGTACATCACCGACCACTCCACGCTCCTCGGGCTCTACGAGGGCGTCCCGCTCACCGAGCGAAGCGCGGTGGAGCCCTATCTGCCTGACCGGATCAGCATCTACCGCGGGCCGATCACGCGGATGACCGCGTCGCCCCGCCGGCAGGCCGAGATCGTCCGCGACACCGTGATCCACGAGATCGCCCACCACTTCGGGATCAGTGACGCGCGACTCGACGAGCTGGGGCGGGGGGACGCTCCATAGCTGGGACTAGCTGGGGCGGACCGCGGCGGCGGCGCGCAGCTTCGCGAGGGCCAGGCGCGGCCCGGCTGGATCACCGAACACCGCTGAGCCGGCGACGAGCACCGTCGCGCCGGCCGCGGCGATCGCACCGGCATTCTCCGCCGTCACCCCGCCATCGACCTCGAGCTCGGCGCGGCCACCCGCGGTATCGAGCGCGGCCCGGATCGCTCGGACCTTCTCCAACGTGGCTGGGATGAAAGCCTGTCCGCCGAACCCCGGCTCCACGCTCATCACCAGCACCAGATCGACCGCGGACAGATGCGGGAGCAGGATCGCGATGTCGGTGCCCGGGCGGAGCGTGATGCCCGGCCGGGCACCGGCGGCCCGCGCCGCGGCGATCGTGCCGGCCGGATCGTCGGTCGATTCGACGTGGATCGTGAGGTAGGTCGCTCCGGCCTCGGCGTAGCGGACGACCCACTGCTCGGGCCGCTCGATCATCAAGTGCACGTCGAGCGGCAGCCGGGTCACCCGACGCAGGTCCGCGACCATCTTCGGCCCGAAGGTCAGATTCGGGACGAAGTGCCCGTCCATCACGTCAACATGGATCCAGTCCGCGCCAGCTTCCTCGGCTGCCGCGACCGCCTCGCCCAGCCGGGCGAAGTCGGTAGAGAGGATGGAGGGAGAGAACTTCAGTTCAGTATCTCCTTTAGGTCCAGTTGTCCGAGCCGCGTCTGGCTGGCAGAATGACGCGCATCCCCCACTCGCCGTGAAGGAAGTCGACATATGTATAGACCGCAGAACCTGCGGATCCCCGGACCCACCTTCGTCCCCCAGTCGGTCCTCCAGGCCTCCGCCCGGCCGATGATCAATCATCGCGGGCCCGAGTTCGCGGCGCTCCTCGCCGCGCTCAGCCGTGCGCTGCAGGATTTCCTGCGTACCCAGAGCGATGTGCTGCTCCTTACCGCGTCCGGCTCAGGCGGGATGGAGGCGGCCGTCGCGAACACGCTGTCGCGGGGCGACAAGGTGCTCCTCTTCGTCAATGGCGCGTTCGGCGAGCGCTTCGCCGTGATCTGCAAGACCTACGGCGTCGAGGCCCGCCGGGTCGACGTCCCGTGGGGCCGCGCGGTCGAGCCCGATCTGGTCCGCGATGAGCTGGCCAAGGAAAAGGGCAAGGACGCTGCGAAGGCGGTCCTCATCACCCACAACGAGACCTCGACCGGCGTCCTGAACCCGTTGAAAGAGATCAGCGAGGTCGTGCGCGAGGCGGGCAAGCTGTTCATCGTCGATAGCATCTCCGGCGCGGGCGCCGCCGAGCTCGCGATCGACGACTGGGGCATCGACGTTCTCATCACCGCATCGCAGAAGGCCTGGGGCGCGCCGCCCGGCGTCGCGATCGTCACGATGAGCGAGAAGGCTTGGAAGGCCTACGACCGCTCGGACCTTCCGAAGGCCTACTTCGACCTCCAGTCGCACAAGGCCGCGCTGGAGAAAGGCGCGACCCCGGCGACGCCGGCCGTCTCGGTGTTCATCGCGCTCCAGGAATCGCTCCGGCTGATGTCCGAAGAGGGCATGGCCTCGATCCTCAAGCGGCACCGCGACCTCGCTGCGGCGACGCGCCGCGGCCTCGGCGCGCTCAATCTCGGGATCTTCGGCGATGAGCGGTATGCCTCGCCGGCGGTCACCGCGTTCCGGATGCCCGCCCGCGTCGACGCGCGGAACCTCATGCGCATCCTCCGTGACGACCACGACACGATCATCGGCGGCGGTCAGGGCAAGCTCGAGGGACAGATCGCGCGCGTTGGCCACATGGGCTTCGTCACCGTCCCGGACCTGCTCGCGTTCTTCAGCGCGCTCGAGAGCACGCTCAAGGACCTGAACCAGCCGGTCGAGGCGGGCGCGTCGATCACGACGTTCCTCCGCGCCTACGCCGAGCTCACCGCGCCGCCGGCCCGGGGTGCGAAGACGTCGCCCTCCCGCGGTCAGACGCCGGACGCCGTCGCCGGCCGTCGCTAGCCCGGCGGGCCACCCGCCGATCGTCGTCATCGCGGACCCGCTCGCCCCCGAGGGGCTCGCGGTCCTCCGCGGCGGACCGCAGCGATGCGATGTCCGGGTGGCCACCGACCCAGTTGACTTGGCACGGCACCTCGAGACCGCGGAGGCGCTCATCGTCCGCAGCGAGACCAAGGTGACCGCGGCGCTCATGGACGCGGCGCCGCATCTGGTCGTCATCGGCCGGGCGGGCGTCGGCGTGGACAACATCGATGTCGCGGCCGCGACCGCGCGTGGCATCTACGTCGTGAACGCGCCGTATGGGAACGTCGGCGCAGCGGCAGAGCACGCGCTCACCCTCGCCCTCGCGCTCCTCCGAAACATCGTCGCGGCCGACGCAAGCGTCCGGCGTGGAGAATGGACCCGGGCGGCGTTCATCGGCCACGAGCTCCGCGGGAAGACGCTCGGCCTGGTCGGCATCGGCCGCGTCGGCGGCCTGGTCGCGCGGCGCGCGGCGGCCTTCGAGATGCGCGTGCTGGCGCACGACCCGTTCGCGAGCGAAGGGCTCGCGCGCGCCGTCGGCGCGGAGCTGGTGCCGTTGGAGGACCTCCTTCGCGACGCGGACGTCATCTCGCTCCACACCCCGCTCACCGAAAAGACCCGTGGCCTCATCGGCGCCGATGCGATCGCGCTGATGAGACCCACGGCGATCCTGGTGAACTGCTCGCGCGGCGAGATCGTCGACGTCGACGCGCTTGCCGACGCGCTCACGCGCGGGGTCATCGCCGGTGCGGCGCTCGACGTGTTCCCTGCGGAGCCCCTCCCGGCCGACGCTCCGATCCGCCGTGCGCCGCACACGCTCCTCACCCCGCACATCGCCGGCTCGACGGCCGAAGCGCAGACGAACGTCGCCGTGGACGTCGCCAAGCAGATCCTCGAGGTCCTGGCCGGCCGGCCGGTGCGCGATGCGGTGAATGCCCCCCGTCCGCCGACCGATGAGGTCGGGGGCACCGCCTGGCTCCGGCTCGCCGTCGGGCTCGGCGCGCTCGCCGGCCAGCTCCTGGCCGGCCGGCCCGACACGATGGAGCTCGGCTATTTCGGCACGCTCCTGGAGCTGGACCCGGCCGCCGTCCGGGCCGCCGCGGTGAAGGGCCTGCTTGGGGTGTTCAGTGAGCAACGGGTGAACCTGGTGAACGCGATGGCCCTCGCCCAGGAGCGCGGGCTGACGGTCGGCGAACGGCGCGAGTCCGGCGAGTCGCGCTATCCGGCACTCCTCCAGCTCCGCGTCGGCGGCACGGCGGTGGGCGGGACGCTGGTGCAGGGCGAGCCGCGGATCGTCTTCATCGATGGCTTCTGGGTCGACGTGGCGGTCGAGGGGCATCTGCTCCTCACCAAGCACCACGACAAGCCTGGCCTCGTCGGCCGGGTCGGGACGCTCCTCGGG
>JAYVCA010000102.1:0-26614 GCA_043750135.1 Chloroflexota bacterium
TGACGTCGTGAACATGGCGGCGCGGCTCCAGCAGGGCGCCGAGGTGGGTGAGGTGATCGTCGGCGCGCTCACCGAGCAGCTCACCCGGGTCGCGATCGAGTACACGGCGCACGAGCCGATCGTGGCCAAGGGGAAGGCTATTCCGGTCCGCGCCTTCACCGCGGTCCGCGCGAGGAGTGCGATCCCCGACCAGGCCCGCGGCCTCCCGGCGATGCGCGCCTCGCTCGTCGGCCGCGACCGGGAGCTTCGGCTCCTCCTCGACACCGTCGCCCGGGCGACGGCGGATCGCGCGGTCCACGTGTTCACGCTCCTCGGCGAGCCGGGGGTGGGGAAGTCGCGACTGGTCGCCGAATGCCTTGTTCGGCTGCGGGGCGAGCCGCTCATCATGCGTGGCCGATGCCTGCCCTACGGCGCGGGGATCACCTACTGGCCGCTCATCGAGGTCCTGCGGGCCCAGGCCGGGATCGCCGGTGCCGACGATCGTGCGGCGGCGCTCGCAAAGCTCGATGCGCATCTCGAAGCGGCGCTCCCGACCCCGTCCGATCGGTTACCGGTGCGGCAGCGTCTGGTGGCACTTCTCGGGCTGGAGTCACCGGCGGTCGCGCTCCCTGATGTCGCGCCGGACCGGGTGAACGCCGAGATCGGTTGGGCGCTGCGCCGCTATCTCGAATCGGTCACCACCGGGCGGGCCGCGGTCCTCGTGATCGACGACCTCCAATGGGCCGAGCCGGCGCTCATTCAGGTCATCGACGGGATCCTCGATCGCATGCGCGGCGTGCCGCTCGCACTCCTCTGCGTCGCGCGCCCCGAGCTCGCCGAGACCCACACCGGCTGGTCCTCGGGGCGAAGCAACGCAAGCACGATGACCCTCGAGGGGCTCGACGTCGCCGAGACCGCGACGCTCATCTCAAGGCTGCTCGATATCGACGATCTGCCCTCGGACCTCCGGGCGAAGATCGCTGCGCGGTCCGAGGGCAACCCGCTCTTCTGCGAAGAGTTCCTCCGGATGCTCATCGACGATGGCCGGGTCATCTTCGATGAGGGACGCTGGCGCGCCACCGCGGACGCCGCGTCGGTCACCGTGCCCGAGACGATCGTTGCGCTCCTTGCGGCGGGGATCGACCGGCTCGGTCCCGCGGAAAAGCGCACGCTCCAGCTGGCGAGCATCGTCGGGGAGCGGTTCACCGCTGCCGAGGTCCGGGCCCTGGCGCCGGACGCGGATCCAGCGGCGCTCGACACCCTTGAGCGCAAGGGTCTCGTGCTCGAGGACCGCGAGACCGGTGGCGCCGATGCGCTCCGATTCAAGCATCTCCTCGTCCGTGAGGTCGCGTATGGCTCGCTGTCCAAGGCGGACCGCGGGGCCCTGCACGAGCGTTTCGGGGAAGGACTCGAGCGTGAGGTCGGCGACCGGCGCGACGAGTACGCCGAGATCTTCGCCCACCACGCCGAGCGGGCGTTCACCCTGAGCCGTGAGGTCGGCCTGGGTGCCGACGTCGTCGGTCCGCGGGCGACGCGCGCTCTGGGCTGGACGCTCGCGCTCGCCGAGCGCGCCGACCTGCGGGGTGAGATCCGCGTGGTCGAGCGGGCGGTGGCGACCGCCGAGCGCGCGGCACGTGACGACCCGACCGGCAGTGGCGCCGGACGGCTTGAGCTGTTGCGTATCCGGACGCTCGTGAACGCCGCCCGCTTTCCCGAAGCGCGGGCTGCCGCGATCGCGGCCCGCAACGCCGCGATCGAGTCTGGAGACACGCCACGCGCCGCGCTCATCGCGCGGATCGTCCTCGATATCGAGTTGTGGGCGGGGGACCTGGCCGACATCCAGCCTGCGTCGGACCTCGCTCGGGAGCTGTCGGTACGTGCGGGCGACCTGCGCGGTGTGCTTGTCGTGGACATCCTCGAGCTCAAGCAACTATGGGGTGCGGGACGGTTCTCGGACATCGTCGCGGCCGGCCCGGCGATCGTGGAGCGCGCGCTCGCCCTCGGTGCGGAGGCGGAGGCCGCCGAAACCCTCGAGAACATGTCCGGCGCCGCCCGGCTCGCCGGCCAGCTCGAGGCGTCCGCCGACGCCGGGGAGCGCGCTCGTGAGATCGCCCGCCGGCTCGGCCTGCGGCTCCTTCTCGGCCTGCTCGACGCCGGCCTGGTGACCGCGGCGTGGCTCCGCGACGAGATCCCCGAGGCCCTGGCCGTCAGCGAGCGGGTGATCGCCTCGACGACCGAAGACGGCAACGTCAATCGGCTCATCGCGTCTCTCCGTCGCCGGGCCGAGATCCTCCATCACGACGGCCAATACGCGGAGGCCCTGGCCGTCGGGCTTCAGGCGCTGGCCGAGAGCGAGCGCACTGGCGAGCGATGGCATCGCTCAGAGATCCTCACGTTCATCGGCCGCAGCCTGCTTGGACTCGGCCGGGTCGGTGAGGCCGCGGAACGGATCGCGGATGGTGAGGCAATGCTCCGCGGCGAGGACGACATCGCTGCCGTGGCCGAGGTCCATGCAGCGCGGGCGGCGCTCGCGTCGGCACGCGGGGACGACACGGCGGCCGAGGCGAGCTACGCGCGGGCGATCGAGATCGCCGATCAGGGCGAGTTCGTCCCGCTACATGTCTCGAACCGCCTCGAACTTGCCGAGTACCTCGCCCGGCGCGGCCGTTCGGCCGAAGCCGCCGGGCTGCTTGCGGAGATCGATCGGATCAGCCCGCCCCCGCCCTTTGCCTATCTGCGGTCGCGCCGTCGCGCGCTTGCCGCGGTCCTGGAGACGCAGCGGGCCTGACCGGCACGGCGAGGCACCCTCCTAGACTTCGGCCGTGCCAGATGAGCGCCGCGTCGTCACCGTCCTCTTTGCCGACGTCGTGTCCTCGACCGCACTCGCCGAATCAGTGGACGCGGAGGACGTTCGGATCCTCATGGGCCGGTACTACGGCATCGCGAAGCGGATCGTCCTCGAGCACGGCGGGACGCTCGAGAAGTTCATCGGTGACGCGGTCATGGCGATCTTCGGCCTCCCGATCGCCCACGGTGACGATGCCGAGCGCGGCTGCGCAGCGGCGCTCGCGCTTCGGGGGGCGATCGCCGGCGATCCCGCCACCGCCGCGATCCATCTCCGGATCGGCGTGAACACTGGCGAGGTCGTGGCGAGCCGTGACGCGGACGCCGCCGATTTCCTCGTCACCGGCGACGCGGTGAACCTGGCGGCGCGGCTCCAGCAGCACGCCGATGCGGATCAGATCCTCGTTGGTGAGCGCACCCGGGCGGCGGTCCACGACAGCTTCACCTTCGGCGATCACCGGGCGGTGATGCTCAAGGGGAAGGCCGAGCCGGTGCGCGTCTCGGCGCTCGAGGGTCGGGGAGACGCGGCGCCGCGCGCCCGAGCGCCCTTCGTCGGCCGCGAGGCGGACCTGGAACAGCTCGGTCTTGTCGCCCGGCGCGCGTTCAGCGAGCAGCGCCCGCAGCTCGTGACGATCACCGCACCGGCCGGGACGGGGAAGTCCCGCCTGGTCACCGAATTCCTCGGGACGCTCACCGATGTCCGGGTCGCGACCGCGCAGTGCCTCCCCTACGGCGCGGCGGTGACCTACCTCCCGCTCCGCGGGCTGGCGCAGGGGCTTCTCGATGTGGACGGCGGGGACGTCGTCGCAGCGGTCCGCGAGCGGCTCGTCGCCGGCGGGACCGAATCGGCGGACGCCGCGCGGATCGCGGGCCTCATCGGCGCGACGCTCGGGCAGGGCGAGAGCGAGGACCGCGACCGCGATCAGCTCTTCGCCGCCTGGAAGCTGCTCGTCGAGCGCATCGCCGCCGAGCGGCCGATCGTCATCGTGTTCGAGGACCTCCACTGGGCGAGCGAAAGTCTCCTCGACCTCGTCGAGCACGTCACCCATCCGCGGACGGGCGCGCCGCTCCTCATGCTCGCCCTCGCGCGGCCCGAGCTCCTCGACCGCCGGCCGCAGTGGGGCGGCGGTCGGCGCAACTTCAGCGCCCTTGGGCTCGAGCCGCTCTCCTCCGATGAGACCCGGCAGCTCATCGACCTCCTCACCGAGGGTGTCCCGGATGTGATCGCCGAGGGCGTCATCGAGCGTGCCGGCGGCAATCCGTTCTTCGCGAGCGAGCTCGTCCGAGGCTATGAGGACCGGCGCCGCTCAGGCGCGAGCGACGACGAGATCACGCTCCCCGACACGGTCCACGCCACGGTCCTCGCGCGCCTCGACGGGCTCCCCCCGATCGAGCGGACGGTCCTCCAATACGGCGCCGCCGCCGGCCGCACCGTGCGGGTCCACGCGGTCGCGGCGGTCCTCCCGGATATCCCGGGCGAAAAGGTGCGCGACGCGCTCGAGGCCCTCGCCGATCGTGATCTGCTCGTGCCGCAGGGAGCCGACGCATTCACCTTTCGCCACATCGTCATTCGCGAGGTCGCGTACTCGACACTGTCCCGATCGGATCGGGTCCGTGCGCACCTCGCTCTCGCCGACTGGCTCGACGGTACCGATCTCGGGCGGCAGGATGAGCTCGCCGAGCTCGTCGCATATCACGTCCGCCAGGCGATCGCCCTTGCGCCCGGCGGGACGCTGCCGGCAGGACTGTCGCTCGAGCGCGTCGTCCAGGTGCTCGAGCGCGCGGCACGCGCGGCCTGGAATGCAGCGGCGTTCACCGAAGCGGCGGAGCATCTGCGCGAAGCGATCCGCGTGTCACCGCCATCCGAGCACCAGCGCCTGTCCGAGCTGCTCGGCGACATCGTCCAGCTCGGTGACGCGGCGGCCGAGGGCTACCGCCGGGCGTACGAGCTGTGGTCGTCCCTTCCCGCCGAGGAGCGAGCGCCGGCCGTCGGCGCCCGGCTGCTCATCAAAAGACTGACGGTGGAGGGGCGGTGGTCCGGATCGTTGGTCCGCCTTGGCGATCGCGCGACGATCGAGACCATGCTCGTCGAAGCCCGGGCGCTGCTCGCACGCTCTCCGGATCCGCTCCTTCGCGCGCAGCTCGACTGCGCCGACGCGTTCTGCCAGCTCGCGCAGCCCACGGCCGAGGAGACGCGGCGGATCTCGCTGCGTGCGGACCTCCTCGCGGCGGAAGCGTTCTATCGCTCCCGTGGCGACGTGAACGGGCAGAGTCTGACCCTGGACGCGTTGGGCTCGCTCCTGCGGAACGAGGGCCTGTACACCGACGCGGCCGCGACCTCACGCCGCCGGATCGAGATGCCAGGCCTGGGGTTCCTCGAACGGATCGATGGCTGGAGCGTCGTGTGCTGGGACCTCGTCATGATCGGCCGGTTCCGCGAGGCGATCGCGACCTTTGACGAGGCCCGGGCATCGCTCCGCCCGGGCGAGCCGGAGGCCGGGCTGAATCACCTTGTCGCCTGGGCCGCGCTCGCCGCGCGGGAGTGTGGCGATTGGACGAGTGCCGAACGCCTCGGGAGCTGGCTTCGGACCTTCTGGGAGGATCAGGGCCGTCAGGCGGGCTTTCGTCATGTCCTCCGTGGCTGGTTCGCCGCGCTCCACGTCGCGCGCGCGCGTTTCGATGAGACCCGTGCCGCGAGCTATCGGAGCGGGATCGAGGTCATCGCGAGCCTGTCGAGCCTTTCGCCCGACCGTCCGCTCCAGTTCATCGTGCCGGCACTCCTCGACGGGGATGTCGATCGTGCGGAGGCCGCGCTCCGTCACGCCGCGGTGTCGGTCGAGGTGAAGGCCGAGATCATCGCGATGCTCGTCCTGGAGCATGGGCGGTCGATCGACCTCGATGTGCTGACCGGGCTCGATCGCTGGGATTCGCCGCTCGCGACCGCGCGGGTCGCGCTTGCCCGCGGCTTCGCGGCCGGACCGGCCGAGCTGCGCGCCGCGGCTGAACGGCTTGACGCGGCTGACCTCGGCCCCGACGCCGCGCGGGCTTACGCGCTCGTCGCGCTGCAGACCGGGAGCATCGCCGAGCACGCCGCCGCCGCGACCCGGCTCCGCGCGCTCGACGACCGCCTGTTCCTCGAGCGGCTCGCCTGAACGCGGGCAGTCACGGCCCCACCTATCATCCGACCATCCGCGCCAGCGGACCTGAGGAGGTGGGAATGACCCGTTCGATCGTGACCCTGTTCGCCGCGCTGTCGATCCTGCTCACCGCGTGCGGTGGGGCCGCCGGCCCGGCCGCAGCGTCGGCCGAGCCCGAGAAGACCGACATCGTGATGGGCTTCGTGCCGTCGCGCGATGTGAACCAGATCCAGGCGAGCGCTGACAGCATCGCCCAGTACCTGTCCAAGGAGACCGGCTACAAGGTCGTTTCCAAGACGCTCACCAGCTACGCCGCGGTCGCCGAGGGTATGACTTCCAAGCTCATCGATATCGGCTGGGGCGGACCGTTCGACTACGTCACGACGCACAACCAGAACGGCGCGTACCCGATCACCGCGTCGGTCCGCCGCGGCGTGAAGGGCTACAAGGCCTTCGTCGTCGTGAAGTCCGACAGTTCGATCCAGAGCCTCAAGGACCTGAAGGGCAAGAGCTTCGCCTTTGGCGACACGCTTTCGGCCTCGAGCAACCTCTACCCGAAGTACGGGATGCAGAAGGAAGGCCTGAACCCCGAAACCGATCTCAAGGCGACGAAGATCAGCAACCAGAGCGCGATCGCGATCGCGGTCTACCAGGGCCAGGTCGATGGCGGCGCCTTCTACGACGACGCCCGGACGAACAAGGAGGTCGTGGACAAGTTCCCCGACGTCCTGACCAAGACCCGGATCATCTGGACCAGCCCGCTCATCCCGGCCGACCCGCAGTTCGTGCGCAAGGATCTGAACAAGACGACCGTGGGGAAGCTCCAGGCCGCGCTGCTCAAGCTCAGCGACGACGCGCAGGGAAAGGTCTGGCTGAAGGACCTCTTCACCATCGATGCGCTCGTGAAGGCCGACGACGCCGACTACAACGAGCTTCGCGACGTCATCAAGGCCGTGAACCCCGGGTTCTTCGCCTCGCCCAGCCCAACGACCAAGTAGGGCGCGCGTGACCCGCGCGTTCGTGGAGGCGCGGGGCCTCCGGCTCGTCTACCCAGGCGGGACGGAGGCCCTGCGGGGCATCGACCTCGACATCGAAGAAGGCAGCTTTGTCGCCGCGGTCGGCTTATCCGGCGCCGGCAAGTCATCGTTCCTCCGCTGCTTGAACCATCTCGTCCGCCCGACCGGCGGCAGCATCGTCGTGGGAGGCCGGCAGATCGTCGCCGCGCGCGGCTCCGAGCTTCGCCGGGTCAGACGCGAGACCGGCATGGTGTTCCAGCAGTTCAACCTCGTTCGCCGGATGAGCGTTCTGTCGAACGTGCTCGTCGGCCGGCTCGGCTACCACCACGGCCTGGGCGCGATCTGGCCGCGCTTCACCGCCGAGGACCACGCCGTGAGCCGGGCGGCCCTCGCGCGGGTCGGCCTGGCCGACCGAGCCGGGTCCCGTGCCGATCGCCTCTCCGGCGGCCAGCAGCAGCGGGTCGCGATCGCCCGCGCGCTCGCCCAGCAGCCGCGGCTCATGCTCGCCGACGAGCCGGTGGCCAGTCTGGACCCCGAGACGAGCCTCACCGTGCTCAGTCACTTGCGCGAGATCAACCAACGTGACGGGATCACCACGATCGCCGCGCTCCATCAGCTCGACCTTGCCGAAAAGTTCGCCGACCGCGTCATCGCGTTCCGTGACGGCCGGATCGTGTACGACGGCGCACCGAACGCGGTGAGCAAGGAGGTCTATGCGCTCATCTATCGCGACGACGAGCGCTGAGCCGGCGCGTCCGGTGCGGGCCCTCCTCACGACGCTGGGCCTCGTGGCCGCGATCGTCGTCTTGCGGCAGCTTGCCATCGATACCGAGGTCAACATCCCCAAGTTCTTCGACTACGCGCCGAACATGCTGCGCATCGGCTCGGGGGTGTTCAACCCAGACTTCGATGTCCTTCCGATGCTCGGGAAGTACGCGCGCGAGACGCTTGAGATCGCGGTCCTGGGAACCCTGATCGGCGCCTTTCTGGCGATCCCGGTGAGCTTCTTCGCCGCGCGCAACCTCATGCGCCGGACCGTCCCGACCACCGGTCTGTATTTCGTCGTCCGGGCAGTGTTGAGCGTCATCCGGACGGTGCCGACGCTCCTGTGGGGGCTCCTGTTCCTTGTCGCCGCGGGGCCGGGGCCATTCGCCGGTGTGCTCGCGATCAGCGCGTTCACCGTGGGGATCCTGGCCAAGCTCTATTCGGAGGCGATCGAGTCGATCGACTGGGGGCAGATCGAGGCGGTGACCGCCGCCGGGGGAAGCCCGCTCCACGTCGTCCGCTTTGGCGTGGTCCCGCAGGTCTTCCCCTTCTTCGTCGCGCACACGCTCTACGGGTTCGAGATCAACATCCATTCGGCGTTCGTCCTCGGCTTCATCGGGGCCGGAGGAATGGGCTTCATCATCCTCGAGTTCATCCAGCTGTTCATGTATCGCGCGACCGGGACCGCGCTGATCGTCACGGTGATCATGACCCTCACCATCGACTATTCCAGCGCCTGGCTGCGCGCTCGGATCCTCTAGTCCAGATGGCGCCCCCCGAACGGGGGACGGGCCCGTACGCGGAAATCATCCACAATGCCGTGGTGCGTGGACGTGGGTCCTCGATAACGACTTTGTTCGGGCTGGTCGTCGCCCTCGCCGTGGTTGCCACCAGCTGCGCCGCACCCGCCGCCACGACCAAGGTGGATCCGCTCGTCGGCCGGTACCGGGTGAGCGCCGGTGGCGGCACGATCCCGGTCATCCAGAACCTCACCAAGCGCTTCAGCGAGCTCCATCCGGGCGCGCTCTGGGATATCGAGAACATCGGCTCCGACGCTGCGATCGGCACCGTCGCTGACGGCTCCGCCGACTTGGGCGGCGTGAGCCGCGAGATGACCGCCTCCGACAAGCAAAAGGTCGGCTCCCTCCAGATCGGCCTCACCGGCACCGCAGTCGCGGTGAACGCCGCGAACCCCATCGCCTCGCTCACCAAGGAACAGATCCGCGCGATCTTCAGTGGAGAGATCAAAGAATGGAAGGACGTCGGCAGTCCGGCCGGGGCGATCACCGTCTTCGTCCGCGAGCCGACCGCCGCAACGCGGCAGGTCTTCGACGAGTACGTGTTCGGCGGCACCCCCGCCTACCGCGCCGACTACACCCCGGTCGACAGCAACGACCAGACGCTGAATGCCCTGACGTCGTTCAAAGGTGCGATCGCTATGGTCACCCTCACCGCAGCGACGCAGGCGAACACGAAGATCCGCCTCGTACCGATCGGCGGTGTCGCGGCGACGAGCGAGAACCTCGCGAGCGGCGCGTATCCGATGCGCCGTCCGCTCTACGTCGTGTACCGCAGTGACTCGGCGAAGCTGAAGCCCGCGATCGCCGCCCTCGTCGAATTCACCAAGAGCGCGGAGGGTCAGCAGATCGTTTCGGGGAAGTGATCGCGCAGCTGCGCGCGCCGGGCTTGCTGCGGCGTTTGGTCAGCCGGACCGTCGGACTCCTGCTCCTGGCACTCATCCTCTTCGCAACGCTGGCCTATTTCATCTCGGATCAGATCCTCGTCGGTCGATTCAGCGCCGAGGCCGAGAACCTCGCCGCGAACGCCCATCGGGGGGTCGACGACCGCGTGACCTTCACCTCGAACGCCGCGGCCACCATCGCCGGCCTCCCCGAGCTTGCGGTCCTGGTGCAACGACCGGCGACCACCGCGGAGTTCGCGAAGTACCTCTTGCCGGTGAAGACCCGCCTCGGCCTGGACATCCTTCAGGTCGCGACGCTGACCGGGGCGATCATCGGCGCGGCCCAGGATCTCCAGCCGAACGAAATGCTTCCGCCGGAGCTCGTCCGGCGCGCCGGTATCAAGGCCGAAGAAGCCTGGGTCATCGAAGACGAAGCGCGTGGGCTGACCGTGCGGGCGATCTCAGTCGTCCGCGACCAGGGTGGGAGGGCGGTGGGCCTGGTCCAGGCCGGCGTCGTGTTCGACGCCGCGGTCCTCGATCCGATCAAGCAGCGGACCGATGCCGAGCTCGTCCTCCTGCTCGGGCCGGACGTCAAAGCCTCGACCATCGCCGACGTACGCTCCGCAGCGTTCCCGTCACTCGCCGAGGTCAGCCTCGATGCCGATGCGTCGATCGATCGCCGGGTCCAGGTCGGCACCCGGCGCTTTCTCGGGACGTTCAGCGTGCTCCCGACGCACAACGTCAAGGATGGGATGCTCGCGGTGCTCGTCCCGCTCGCACCGCTCGATGACGCGCAGCAGACCCTGATCCTCGCGTTCGCGGGACTCTTTGTGCTCCTTGGGATCACGTCGGCGGCGGTCACGTTCCACTTCGCCCGGACCCTGAGCGCGCCGCTCGCCGAGCTTGCCGATGCGACACAGCGGATCGTCCAGGGTGAGCGTGCGGTATCGGTGGCGCGCGATGGACCGGACGAGATCGGCGAGCTCCAGCGGGGCTTCGCGGCGATGGTGAGCGCCCTCGGCGAGCGGGAGACGGCGCTGGAGCTGAGCAACCGCGAGATGGAGCACGCGAACGTCGAGCTCTACCAGACGAACGCCGAGCTGGAGCGGGCGAACCGCTTGAAGAGCGAGTTCCTGGCGAACATGAGCCACGAGCTTCGAACGCCGTTGAACGCGATCCTCGGCTACACCAACCTCATGCTCGACGGGATCGACGGCGAGCTGAGCGAGCAGCTATCCACAGATCTCAACCATGTCTCGACCGCCGGGGCGACCTTGCTCCGGCTCATCAACGGGCTGCTCGACATCGCGAAGATCGAGGCCGGCCGGATGGACGTGAACCGCGAACCGGTGGACATCCGGCTGGTGGCCGCCGCGGTGGTCTCCTTGCTCCGCCCGGCGGCAGAGCCCAAGGGCCTCACCATCACGATTGACATCCCCTTTGACCTCCCGCTGGTGCTGGCCGATCGCGCGCGGGTCGAGCAGGTCCTCACCAATCTCGTCGCAAACGCGATCAAGTTCACCGAGCGGGGCGGCGTGACGATCAGCGCCACGGCGAGCCTCAGCGAGGTGACCGTCGTGGTGACCGACTCCGGGATCGGCGTGCCCGCCGAGGCCCAGACCTTCATCTTCGACGAGTTCCGCCAAGCCGATGCCGGCACGACCCGCCGATTCGGGGGGACCGGGCTCGGTCTCGCGATCGCGAAGAAGCTCGTCGAGCTCCAGGGTGGCGCGATCGGCGTCGAGAGCTCGCTCGGGCAGGGAAGCCGCTTCCACTTCACCCTGCCGGCCGTCGCCCGCGACGGCGTCGGCGCACCTTGACCGGAGCCGACCGGCGCCTCGAGGCGCTCGTCGTGCGCATCCGGATCGCGCTCGCGATCGGGATCCTCGGGTTCGTGGGGATCGCCCAGCAGACCTCGCTCGCCGGCGGCGACCTCCTCGTCCGCGGGCTCGTCGTCGGTCTGGGGCTCGCGGCGGCGGCGGGGATCCAGCAGCTCGTCGGACGCAGCGACCGGCGGGTCGGCGTGGTCGTCGGGATCGTCGCCGAGTTCTTCGCCTTCGCGATCGCCGTCGCGCTGTTCGAGCGCTACGTGCCGCTGGCGCCTGCGATCCTGATCTGGCCGATCGTCGCGGCCGCGTTCTTCGTCCGCCAGCTTCACGTCATCTACCTCGCGGCGCTCGCGACGGCGATGGTGTTCGAGATCTTGATCCTGCGGAACGGGGCCCAGATCCTCGACCTCATCACCGCGCTCGGGTGGGGTGCGCTGTATGGCTCGCTCGGTGCGGTCGCCTCAACGGTCGCGACGACCCTTCGCCGCGCGCAGCGGCAGGCCGCCTCGGCGTACGCCTCGATCGCGACCGTCTCGACGGCGACGACCTACGCCGAGCTCGCCGAGATCGTGTTCGCGTATGCCGAGCGGGTGCTCGACCTCCCGGCCGACGCTCCGGCGGCGTTCCTGTTCGACACCGGCGACGGGATGCTAGCGGCGATCGAATCCGAGGGGCTCGATCCGGAAGCCCGCGCTCGCTTTCGGCTTGACCCCGTTGGGGCGGCGCGCCTCTCGGCGCTCCTGCCCCAGGCCGGATGGATCGGCCGAGCCGCGCTCGACGCCGCGATCGCTCCGGAGGCCTTCCGCGGCGGGGCAGTGTTCGTCGCGCCTCTGCGGGATGACGCGCGGATCGTCGGCTTTGTGTTCGCTGGTCGGGATCGGCGCCGCGGGCTTTCGCCGGAGACTGACGCCGCGCTCGGGCGCCTCACCACGCAGGCGGCGATCGCGGCGATCCGGATCCGGGGGACGCAGGCGGCCGAGACGCAGCGTGAGGCGATGGCCGTGCTGCTGGACGGGCGTGGAGCGAGCGACACGGCCAGCGAGATCGCGGCGTGGCTCGCACGGACCGTTCGGGAGCTTGTTCCGACCGACGGGATCGCCGTCCTCCAGGATGCCCCCGACGCGACCGTGCGCGCGCTCCTGATGGTCGGACTGTCGACCGAGCACGTCGATCGCGAGTCGCTCGTGCTGGTGAACGAAGGGCGCCGGCGCGGAGTCGCGGTCATCATCCCCGACGCCGCGAGCGAGCAGCACCTGGTATTGCCGTCGTTCCTGCGTCAGGGCGCCTGCGTCCTCGTGCCGCTCCGGGGCCAACTCCTGTACCTGCTGGTGCAGCGCCACAAGCGCGACTCGTTCACCACTGGCGATCTGCAGCTTCTCGTCCTGCTCTGCGAACAGGCGGCGTCGCTCTTCGCCCGTGCGGAAACCGCCGCCGCCGATCCAGGCGCGCGGACCAGGCTGCCGGTCGAGCAGCGGCTCGCCGCGGTGACGGCGCATGTCCTGGACGTCCAAGGCGACACGCACGGCCAGGAGGACCGTGCGCGCATCGTCGACGCATTTCGTCTCGCGATCGAAGGGAACCAGCCGCAGCTCGCCGGGTCGGGAGAGCGGGTCGCTGCCCTCGCCGGATCGCTCGCCGCGCACCTGGGGCTCCCGCATGCGGATGCTGATGCGATCTATGTCGCATCGCTGCTCCGCGACGTTGGGGAGCTGGGCATCGACCGTCGGATCCTCGATACCCCCGGACACCTCACGCCTGAACAGCGGGAGATCGTCGAGCGGCATCCGCTCCTGGGTGAAACGATCCTCGCCACACTCGCCTTCCTCGGGCCCGTCGCCGAGATCGTCCGTGGCCATCACGAGCGCTGGGACGGGAGTGGCTACCCGGGGCACCTGCGTTCCGAGGACATTCCGCTCGGCGCACGGATCGTTGCGGTCGCCGATGCCTTCGTGGCGATGACCAGCCCACGTCCGTATCGTGCCGCGCTGCGCGCGTCGGAGGCGATGGGCGCGGTCGTCCAAGCGCGCGGGCAGGCCTTCGACCCAGCCGTGGTCGACGCCCTCGTCGCCCTGGGCGAGGCCGGGACGCTCCCGCTGGGGTAACGGGCGCGATCAGCAGGTTTACGCCTGGCGAAACTGCGCTTGCTCGCTTTACCAGATTTGAAGTAAGCCGCACACTCCCGCCTATTACCCGTTCGTTGCGTTGCCATCCAGGTGGGGGAATCGGGAAAGGGAGTCCAAAGATGCTGCGTGCGTTTCCACATGCCCGCGTGCTCGTAGCTGCGGTCATCGCGTCGCTCGTTCTCGCGCTCGCGATGCCGGCGAACACGGCGCTCGCGGATCCCGGCAGCGGCAGGCTCGCCAAAAAGGACCGCGCACTCGTCGCGACGGCCGTCGCCAATGGCGGCACCACGGTCACCTTGCTCGTTGCCACCAAAGACGGTCAAGGCGGGTCGGTCCTGGCGGCGCTCGCGTCGCTTGGCGCGACGGTGCGCTACGAGGATTCAGCTCTCGGGTACATCCGCGTCGATGTTGCGGCCGATCGAGCCGACAAGGTCGCCGCGCTGGTCGGTGTCGAGGCGGTCGAGGTGGATGAGATCATCCCGCTCGAGCCGCCGACCTTTGACATCGAGGCGGCCGACACCGAAGTTACCGCGCCGGGCCCCGGCACTCCAGCCCAAAACGCGTACCTGCCGACGCGCGACATCGGCGCGCCCCAGTTCGTTGCGGCGCATCCGACGTACGACGGTCGCGGTGTAAAGATCGGGATCCTGGACACCGGGATCGATCTGTTCACGCCCCAGCTACAGAGTGCCAAGGCGCTCGACGGAACACCCGTGCGAAAGATCGTCGAGTGGGTGACCTACACCGACCCCGTCACCGACGGCGATCCGACCTGGGTGAACATGTCGGCCCAGGTCACCGCGACTGGCGGGACGTTCATTGTCGGTGGTGTCACCTACACCGCTCCGGCCGATGGCACGTACCGTTTCGGCGTGTTCAACGAGCGTGACCCTCGACTGGACGGCGAGCTCAAGAATGATGTCAACCGAGACGGCAACCCAGCGGGGAGCAGCGGACTCTTTGGCGTTCTTTGGGACACCGCGTCGAACACGGTCTGGGTCGATACCGATCAAGATCACCGTTTCAACAACCAATCGGGCATGACTGACTACCACACGAATTACGACATCGGCACGTTTGGCACCGATCGGACTGGGACTCCGGAGCGGGACACGGTCCCGTTCGTCGTGCAGACCGACGGCAAGAACAAGTTCGTGAATATCGGGATCGTTTCCGGCGCGCATGGCACCCACGTGGCCGGCATCGCCGCCGGGAAGGGCTTCTTTGACGGGGCGTACAACGGTGCGGCTCCCGAGGCGCAGATCGTCTCGATCCGCGTTTGCCTCTTCATCAGCGGGTGCACTGCCCACGCGCTGATCGAGGGCATGATCTTCGCTGAGAAGCAGGCGGGCGTCGACGTGATCAACATGTCGATCGGCGGCCTGCCGGCATTGAACGACGGCA
Organism: Chloroflexota bacterium; assembly: GCA_043750135.1. Lineage (GTDB taxonomy): Bacteria > Chloroflexota > Limnocylindria > P2-11E > P2-11E > UBA4735. The sequence goes on from JAYVCA010000102.1 coordinate 14,779, forward strand.
ACAACACCCGTGCGCTCATCTACAACCGGCTCATCGATCGCTCTGGCGCGCAGATGTTCATCTCAGCGGGAAACAGCGGACCGGGCGTGAACACGGTCGGCGACCCCTCGGTCGCGACGAGCGTCATGAGCATCGGCGCCTACGTGCACAAGGACACCTGGCTCAATAACTATGGAGCCACCGCCGCAAAGACCGACGGACTCTTCGTCTTCAGCTCGCGCGGTCCGCGTGAGGACGGCGGTTTCAAGCCGAACATCGTCGCCCCGGGGTCGGCAGTCTCGTCGATCCCGGCGTGGCAAGCTCCGGCGGGCCAATGCATCCCGTACGCCTGCCCCGTCGGCTACGCAATGTTCAACGGAACCTCGATGGCGGCTCCGCAGTCGACCGGAGGAGCGGCGCTCCTCGTCAGCGCGGCGAGGCAGGCGGGGGCCCAGTACAAGCCGGACCAGCTCCGCCAGGCGATCAATTCGAGCGCGCGCTATCTCCCGGCGTACGGGGCGCATGAGCAGGGCAATGGTCTCTTCCAGGTCGAAGCGGCCTGGGACCTGCTGAAGACCAACATCAAGACCGTGACGCTCAACAGCAGCGCTCCGGTGAAGACGGTTCTCTCCAGCTTCCTCGCCACACCCAATTACGGTCCGGGCATCTACGAGCGTGAAGGGTGGGTAGCCGGTCAGACCGGTGCGCGGACGATCACGCTCACGCGGACCACCGGTGGGTCGAAGCCGATCACCTACAACCTGACCTGGGTCGGAAGCGATGGCACCTTTACCAGCGCGACATCGATCAGCCTCGCGGCCAACACACCGATAACGCTCACGGTGAACGTCGCTCCCGCATCGGCAGGGGTCCACAGCGCTCTGCTCTACGTCGACGACCCGGCGACCGCTGGTGTCGACTACCAGATCATGAACACCGTCATCGCTGCCGGACAATTCAGCGTCGCGAACAACTTCCAGGTCACATACACGGGTTCCGCAGATCGCCCCGACAAGGCGACCTTCTTCTTTAATGTGCCGGCGAACACCCCCGCGTTCAAGGTGGACCTGACCGGTGTTAGTGGAAGGGTCCGCTTGCAGCGATTCCACCCCTACGGTGTGCCGATCGACGCCCTCACCGCCGGTTTCCAAACCGGCGGCACGCAATCGAGGACGCTCTCCAACCCGGCGGCGGGTGTCTGGGAAGTTACCGTCGATACCTCGCGTGTGTCGACGGTGACCCCCGCCACCTTTACGCTGACCGCCTCCATCCTTGGGGTGGACGTCAGCCCGAGCTTGTGGACCATCGACCCGGCGACGGTCGGTACTCCCTACAGCAGGAGCTTTAGCTTCACGAACCGGTTCGGCGCCTTCACGGGCAATGCCGTTGGCACGGCTCTTGGAAGTGCATTTGCGGCACGGCCGACGATCACTGCGGCCGGCCCGCAGCAGGTCTACACGATCACGGTCCCTGCGGGGTCGACATCGATCTCGGCCCGGATCGGCAAAGCCTCTGATGCGTCGGCCGATCTCGACCTGTTCCTCTACGACTGCCACACCGGCCCTTGTGTGCTGAAATCGTCCAGCACCAGCGGCTCGGCTGAAGAATTCGTCACGTCCGCGAATCCCGCGCCGGGCACGTGGAAAGTTTTCGTCGATCCGTACGCGGTCCCGGCTGGCAGCACGTTCTACGACTACGTCGACGTCGTGACGAACCCCACGTTCGGATCTGTAACGGTTGCGGACCTGTCTGCACCCCATGCCTACAACTCCACGTGGTCGGCGTCTGCATCGGTGACCGCGAACGCCGCTCCCGCGAATGGACGATTCCTCCAGGGCTTCGTGCGGGCGATGAGCGGCTCAACAGTCCTCGGCTCGGCGGAAGTCGACCTGAAGAACGTCTCCCCGTAGGTCTTCTGGCGACGTGACCCAAGAGGCCCCGCCGGAGCGCTCCGGCGGGGCCTCGCTTACCCCGGACCTTCGTACCCCCGCCGTCACTCCCCCGATCGGGGGCCGTTCCCCTTGTTGTGATCCGGTCATTCCGGACGGGGGAGCAGGGCCAGGCGATCGTCGAGTTCGCCTTCGTACTGCCTCTCGTCCTGCTGCTCATCGTCGCGGTTGCCGATTTCGGCATCGCGTATCAACGCTCGGTCCAGATGGCGAACGCGGTCCGGGAGGGCGCGCGCTACGGCAGCGTGTTCCCGTTGCGGGTCGACGCCTCTGGGAATGCCGATCCGGAGAACATGAAATACCGGGTGAAGCGTGAAGCGAGCGGTTTTACCCTGGGCGACGCCGACATCCAGGTCTTCTATGAGCAGGCCAACGTGAACCCGCCGACGAGCTACGCCGCGGGGAGCGTCGGTTCGGCGACCTACGCGGTCACCGGGAACGCCGTTCGGATCCAGGCGACGACGCGATACACCCCGCTCACGCCCTTCGCCGCAATGCTCTTCCCCAGCGGGTCGGTGACCCTGAGCGGCACCGCCGTGATGCGGATCGAATGATCGGCCGCGCGCGCGCTGGGCTTGCGCAGTGGCGCCGGGACGAGGGCGGCCAGGCCTTCGTCATGCTGGCACTCTCGCTCACCGGGCTCCTCGCCTCGGTCGGGCTGGTCATGGACGCCGGCTACGCGATCTCGCGCACCCGGGTCCATCAGAACGCGGTCGACGCGGCCGCCCTCGTCGGCGCGCGCGCCGTCGCCAAGGGCGACTGGGCGACGATCGACCGCGATATCAAGGACTACGCCGAGCGCAACGGGATCCCGGACACGAACGGCATCCCCTACGACGGCGTGAACGCGAACGTCACGTGGTCCTACGTGAACAATGCCGGGACTGCGACGAGCCAGGCGCTCGCCACCGGCGTTCGCGTCGAGGCGAAGCAGTCGCTCACCACGCGATTCCTGTCGGTCATCGGGATCAACACGATCCCGATCTCGCGCCGGAGCAGCGCTCTGGTCGAGACGCTCACCGGTCTCGGGGCGACCTCTCCGTTCGCGGTCTACGAGCTGCAGGGTGGCATCGACCTGCTTTCCCACGTGGCCCCTGACCGTCCGAACGACCTGAACCCGGGCGCGCTCGGCCTCACCTTTCCGATCCACGGTCCGCAGATCGAGCATCCCTTCCATTCCAATTCGTTCAAGGGGCTCCTGCCGACCGATCACGGCGCCCTGGCGGTGGGCGACTCCATCGACTACTTCACCGGCGTACGGGCGGGACCGACCCGCGACGAGGTGCGGGCGATCGGTACGATGAGGATCGTCCTCCCGATCTTTGACGCGCGGGATGCGTCGGAGGACAAGATCCACGTGGTGGGGTTCGCGACGTTCGACGTCGTGGAGACCGCGCCGAACAAGCACGTTGGCACCCTGGTGGCCGGCAGCTTCATCGCGACAGGGACCGGGACGCGCACCTGGGTCCCCGGGTCGACGTTCGACATCGCGACGCTCAAGCTGGTGAACTAGGCCCGCTCACCCGGCCGTCGTACCAGCTGCCGGCCGGTCAGCGGCCGCGCGGCGATCGCGATGGCGAGGAGCGCGCTCGCGATGCCGCCAGCCGCGAAGAGGGCCGGGATCCCGAGCGCCGCGGCGACCGCGGAGCCGATGAGCGGGCCGATGCCCCAGCCGAGCATCTGCGCGCTCGTCGTTGCGCCGAACGCGCGGCCCTCGCTTCCCGGCCGCGCGGCGGTCCGGGTGAGGACGCCGGTCGCCGCGCCTACCGCCGCGAGCGCCACGCCGAGCACGATCCGAAGGACGAGGAAGAGCACTGGGCCGATCGCGAAGAGGTGCGGGACCAGCCCGATCGCGGTGAGCCCGACCCCAAAGAGCAGGACATTCCGCGGCCCACGCCGGTCGGCCAGGATGCCGAGAAACGGCGTCGCGATCGCCGCGCTCACCGCGCCGACCGCAAGGGCCAGCCCGACGAGGATCTCGGTCGATAGCCACTCCGGGCGTGAGAGGTCCTGCACGTAGAGCGGCAGGAGGGCGAGGGAGCTGGAGTACGCGGCCTGGGTGGCGAGCAGGACGGTCATGATGCCGCGGAGCTCCGGCCAGGCGAGCGGGGCGAAGATCCCCACGATCCCCCCAAGTATCGCGCGCGGCGACCGGTCGATCGGCGGGCGTGTCCCGGTCTGCGGTGGCTCGTGGACCCAGAGCCAGCACACAACGGTGCAGACCGCCATGACCACGGCGCTCACGAGGAACGACGACCGGAAGCCGATGGCCGCGATCATGATGCCGCCGATGAGCGGACCCACGAAGTTGCCGCTCTGCATCGCGGTGTTCACCGTGCTCAGGGCGAAGCCGGTTCGGGCGCGCGGGGCGATCGTGGCGACGAGCGTCGCCGCGGCCGCGCCGGTACCGGTGAGGGCGCCCTGGAGGATACGCAGCGCGAGGAGCTGCCGTACGTCGGTGACCAAGCTGATGCCAAAGAGCACCAGCGCGGCGCCGGCGATCGCGCGAATGAGCATCGATTTGCGGCCGTAGCGGTCGCCGACCGCGCCCCAGATCGGCGCGAAGAGCGCCATCGGGAGCCCGGCCGCGCCGGCGATGAGGCCGGTCCACAGGGCGATCTCGGCGCGGTCCTGAAGACCGAGCTCCTGGAGGTAGAGCGGGATGAACGGGAGGGCCAGGCCGAAGCCGACCAGGACCACCGCCTGCGTGGCGGCGACGACGTAGGTGGTCCGAAGCCAGGCATTATCCGGGGGCGCCACGGTTCGCATACCGCGGACCGTAGCGCGACCGACGCTAGTGTCGCGTCCCGGACGTCGCGCGCCGCTCCTAGAAGCCCGCGAGGACCTTTTGGCCGTCCGGCGAGCGGACGAAGTCGACGAACGCCCGGACCGCGGGTTTCGCCGCGGCCAGGTCCTTGGGGAAGGTGAGGTACACCGCGCGGCGGAACCGGTAGCTGCCATTGCGCACGTTCTCCGACGTCGCCCCGACGCCTTCGAGGGCGAGGAGCTTCACCCCGGGAGCCTTCAGCACATCGCCCTTGACCGTCACCATGCCGGCGGCGCCGGCGAAGGATCGCAGGCCAAGGATCATCTCGTCGTTCGAGAATGATGTGATCGTTTCGGGCGGGTAGGCCGTGGTCGCGTTCGCGTCCCCGAAGATGAAGCTGTCGAAGCTAAGACGCGTCGCCGAATTCGGCTCCCGGACGAAGAGCTTCACCGCGATGCTATGGCCGCCGAGCGCCGACCAGCTCGTGATCGTTCCGTTGAAGAGATCGTGGATCTGGCTCTTAGAGAGCGAACTCACCGGGTTGCTCGCGTTCACCGCGATGCCCGTCCCGCTCGCGCCGATCTCAAGGATCCCGTTCTTCGCGCGCTCGAGATCGCTCGGTTCCCGGCTCGCGAAGCCCAGATCCGCGCTGTTTGAGGCGACGAGCGAATAGCCCCCGTCCGATCCCAGATTCTGCACGTCGAACCGAACCGCCGGGTGCAGCTCGGCAAAGCGCTTGGCCAGCGCATTCATCTGGTCGATCGCGCCGCCGCCGCCGACCGCCACGAGGCGGCCTTCGATCGGAGCGGAGGCTCCTCCGGGAACGCCGCCGCAGGCCGTGGCGATCGCGATGAGGCCGGCAAAAGCGATGGCCAGGGAGGGTCGGCCAGCGTGCATCGAATCAGCCTACGGAAGATAGCGCGGCTGTATATGGATCAGGCGGACTAGACCGGAAAGACGAGCCGATAGATGACGAATAGGACAATGCCCACCGCGGCAACCGCCACCACGACCGCGGAGAGCAGCCCGACCGTGCCGGCGACGTCGCTCTGGAGCCGGACGACCCCGACCACCTCGTCAATGGCTTTCACCAGGTCGTCTGAGGTGACGTCCTTAGGCAGCCAGCCCCGCCCGTCGTCCAAGTGCTTCACCAGCACCTCGCCCTGCTCGCGGGTTCCCGACAGGACGAGCGCCGGCAGCCCGATCGCGGCGGTCACCCCGGTGAGGAGCACGCCGTCGATAAGCCCGACATCGGCGGGCCAGCTCTGGGCGAGCGCCACGCCGTCGGCCAGCCGGGACACCCGCCGGATGTCGTAGCGGTCCTCGAGGCGAAGGACCGTTTCGAGCGCGGCCCCGATCGAGGGGTGGGCGGTGACGATCAGGATCTTCGGACGGACGATATTGAGATTATCGCTACTTGCCTAGATTGTGTACGCTTGCTTGGTCAACACTGACGCAAGTCGCGACAGACGTTCGGAAATGCGTCGCCGCCGCTTCCACATACCAATAGCGGCGACGCGTGGAAGGTGCATGGGTGGCTGACGATCTTATCGGCGCCCTGACCTCGCGCGTGCGCGAGCTCTCGCTTCGGGTCGCAACGCTCGAAAGCGAGCTTGACGCCGCCCACCGGCGCGTTCGCGTCTACGAGGAGTTCGACCAGACCGTCCAAGATGCGCTCGCGAGCGCCCTCCGGTCGGCATTCGAGATCCGCGAGCGGGCCGAGAACACCGCGAGCGCGATCGTCGACGACGCAAAGTCCCAGCGCAGCTCCATCCTGAACGAGCTCGAGCAGCTCCGCGCCGAGCGCGAGCGTGTGCAGCGCGAGGTCGCCGACGCGCGCCTGACGCGTGCTGCGGCCCAGCACTCGCCCCCGACCGCCGCGACCGCGCCGCAGATCCCGATGTCGGAGCTGCGCCTCGCGGCGAGCGAAGCCCTCCGCGGGGTGTTCAAGGAGCTGGTCGAGGAGATGCGTCACGCGCCGCAACCGGCGCGGCCTGCCCCCGCCGCGGCGCCGCGCGTGGTGGACCCGGTCCCGCCCCCGCCGCAGGCGTACGTTGAACCGCCGCCGGCGCGCGTGGAATCGCAGGTCGCCGGCATCGAGCCGCCGCCGCTGCGAACCGCGCCGGCGCCCGCGCCGCGCAGCGAAGCTGCCCCAGCGGCCGCGGCCCCGCCCACCCGCCCACCGCCTCCGATCTACGCCCCCGCGGCCATCGAGGACCTGGAAGAGGCACCGGTCCGCTTCCTCTCCGCGGAGCCCAGCAACGAGGTGCAGCTGGTGCTCTCGCCGATCCCGTCGTTCCCCCGTTTGGTGGAGATCGAGCGCCGGATCCAGTCCCTCCCGGTCGTCCGCACCCTCTATGTACGCGACTTCCGCGGCGGCGTCGCCACGCTCGCGGTCGGACTTCGCCAGGCGATGGCCTCCAGCGAGTTCGCCGCGGCCCTCGGCGGCCTGGAACACCCCCGTTTGCGGGTGGTGTCCTCCAGCCGGAATGTGTTGGAGTTACGCATCGACGGCGAATCCGCGATCGCGTAGCCGGCACCGGCGAAAGGGAAGAGATTGAGCGTGGGCTTGGACGCCGACTTTTGGGCGGCGCGGATGGCCTATCTGGCACGACTGGCGCACACCGATGCGCTCGCGGTCGTGCTCCAGATCCGTGACGAGGGCTATGTGACCTATGTCGCGCACAACCTCGCCGGCGATCCTGAATGGGGCAACCCGCTGCGCGCGCCGCTGTTCGCGTCGGTCTTCAACGACCGTCAGCCAGCAGAGCGCGCGGTCGCGATGCCCCTCGCCGACGGCCGCACCGCCGAGAACCTCTACGTCCTACCGGTCACCTGGAAGGACCAGCTCGTCGGTGCCCTCGCCGGCCTCCGCGTCGACGGCGTGTTCGGAACGGATGAGGTGTCCTCGTTGACCCGGGTCGCCGAGCTCGTCGGCCTTGAGCTGGCGGAAGCGAACGCGCTCTGGCGCGCCCAGCGGTCGCGCGAAGAGGTCGAGTCGCGGGTGAAGGCCACGCGCGACATGCAGAACGCGGTCCGGTCCGAGCGTGATCCGACGGCTCTCCTCGAGCGCGCGACCGCGCAGCTCGCCGAGCTCTTCGGCGCAGATGGGGTCTCGATCATGCTCGCTGACGATTTTGGCGAGCTATCGGTGCGCTCGTCGGTCGGTCTGTCCGAGGCCGCGAAGAAGGCGACGAAGAAGGCCGGCGAGGGGATCTCCGGCTACGTCGCGAAGACCGGCGAGTCCCTGCTCCTTTCCGGAGCGGTGAAGGACAGCCGCTTCGCCGGGAACGACCCCTCGATCGGCGATGCGCTCGTCGCGCCGCTGCGTTCCGGTGACCGGACCCTCGGCGTGGTGAACGTGAAGCACCGGACCGGCGAGCGGTATAGCCAGGCGCAGCTCGAGTCGCTCACCATGGTGGCCGCCGATATCGCCGCGGCGTTCATCACCGCAGAGGCACTGTCGCGAGCCGAGGACGACCGCAAGCAGGCGATCGCGCTCTACGAGCTCTCGCGGTTCGCGACGCTTGGCAACGATCCGCAGAGCGATCTCGAGAGCGCCGTGCTGATGCTTGGTGACGCCCTCGAGCACGACGTCGTCGGAGTCTGGGTGCTCGAGCCGGGCGGCGGGCTGCGCCTGCGCGCGTCGCACGGATATGGCGCGATCCTCCCTGACCAGATCCCGCAGCACTCGCATGGCACCGCCCTCGCCAAAGTCCTCAGCGAGAAGCGCACCGAGCACGCCCACTACGAGCCGAACGACGCCCGGCGGCCGGACTGGGCACCGTACAAAGGGGTCGAGTACGCGCTCGCTCCGATCGGCTCGCACGGCAACGTCCTCGGCGCGCTGATCCTGGGTCGCGAGAAGACCGCATATACCGACGGCGACGTCGAATTCGCCGCCACCCTTGGCGAGTACCTCTCGGGCATCGTGCAGAAGACCGGATCGAGCGACGTCGTCCAGCAGGCCGCAGCGTGGGAGCGCCGCCGGATCGCCCAGGAGCTGCACGATGGGCTGGCGCAGGAGCTGACCGGCGTGGTCCTCACGCTGGAGGGCTGCCAGCGCGCGCTCGACCGCAACCCCGATCTTCTTGCGCCGCAGCTGGCGAAGGCCGCGCGCGACGCGCGCGCGACCCTGGCCGACGTGCGGCAATACATGAGCGCGCTCCGGCAGGCCGAGAGTGGCGGCGCCCTCAATCTGCCGGTGACCGTGGCCCGCCTGGTCGACGATCTTCGGCGGCAGAGCGGGCTGGCCGTCGAGATGGAGGAGACCGGGACCGAGCGCGAGCTCGCCGGGTCGGTCCAACGCGCGGTGCTCCGCATCGTTGGCGAGGCGCTGCGCAATGTGTCGCAACATGCCCACGCGCAGCACAGCAAGCTCACCCTGCTGTACGAAGCCAACGAGGTGGTCGTGACGATCGAGGACGACGGCGAGGGCTTTGACGCCGAGGGGACCATGGACTCGGCGGAGGCGACCGGCCACTTTGGGATGGTGGGGATGCGCGAGCGCGCCGAGGGGGTCGGCGGCACGCTGGTGGTCCGCAGCGAATCGGGCCGCGGCACGATCATCCGCGCGAACATTCCGTACGAGAACGCGATCGCGCCGCTGCCTGGGCTGCAGCCGGACGCGATCATCGAGGACGAGGAGCTGCCGAGCGAACGTGCCGGATTCCTGTCGCGGCTGTTCGGCCGATGAGCTTTGCCGTCGAAACCGCGGTCAAGACGATCCGCATTCTCATTGCCGACGATCACGCCGTCGTTCGCAGCGGGCTGCGCTCGATCCTGGAGACCGAGCCGGGGATGACGATCGTCGGCGAGGCCGCCGATGGTCACCAGGCCCTTGCGCTGGCGCAGGAGCTACTCCCCGACATCGTCCTCATGGACATCAAAATGGGCGATTGGGACGGCGTGACCGCGACCCGTCGCGTGCGGAACTCGGTGCCGTCGACTCGGGTCATCGTGCTCACAAATCACGATGAGGACGAGCTGGTCTTTAGCTCCATTCGCGCGGGCGCGTCCGGCTATCTCCTCAAAGAAGTGAGCGGAACGCAGCTGGCGAACTCGATCCGCACCGTTGCCGATGGCTTCTCGCTCATCTATCCATCCGTGGCCCGGCGCGTGTTGGACGAATTCGGCCGGCTGAAGGATCAAGGCGCCCCGGCCGCGACCGACCCCTCAGGGGACAGCGGATACAACGATCTGACGACGCGCGAACGCGAGGTCCTCCGGCTGGTCGCGGGCGGTCGGGCGAACAAGGAGATCGGGCATGAGCTTGGGATCGCGGAGCGGACGGTGAAGACCCACATCTCCAACATCTTCAGCAAGCTCGAGCTCTCCGATCGGACCCAGGCCGCCCTCTATGCGCACAAACGGGGTCTCGTCGAGGGCGGCTCTTAGCACATGTTTCGCTCGTTCTGAGACGCATGTCTCTACGTAAGACAATCGCGTAATACCATTGTCCGTCTGGGGGCCGATGCCGGGTAACAGCTCCGTAACCGAACCTTCTTGCCATGGCCACCCGAGTCCTCATTGTCGACGACCATCGCGCCGTCCGTGAGGGCGTCCGAGCGATGTTGGAGACGGAGCCCGATCTGATCGTCGTCGGTGAAGCTGCCGACGGGATCGAGGCGGTCAGCAAGTCGCTGGACCTGCGGCCCGACCTGATCGTCCTCGACAACTCGATGCCCGGCCTGACCGGCCTCCAGGTCGCCCGCCGTATCCATCCCGACTTGCCGAGGACCGCGATCGTGTTCCTGACCCTTGACCCCGGGATCCGTGAACTGGCCTTCGCCAGCGGCGCGACTTCGGTCGTCCTAAAGGACGCGCCGCCCGAGGAGCTCGTGCAAGCGGTCTTGGCCGCCGCTGCGACCATCGGTGGTTCGCGTGTCGCGACACTTGCGCGGCCGAACGCCGGCCTGATCCCACTCGTCGCCGCATCTGCCTCCCCGCACGTCGCTCGGGGGCTGCCTCGTCCGCATCCCGCGCCGTCCCGCCACGCCGGTCCGACGTCGTCCGGCGAACGAGCCCGTCCCGCTCTCGCCACCCTCTACCGACACCGCATCGCTGTCGCGCTCGTGATCGGGCTGCTTCTATTCGCCGGTGGAATGAGCATGATCGTCAATCAAGCGACGGTGATCGAGACACGCGGTGAGCTCACGGTCTTTGAGGGCAATGTCCAGGTGCGTCGCGGCGACGGGGCCTTCACGTCCGCGGCGACGGGCGCTCGCGTGCGGCACGGTGACACGGTGCGCACACTCGCAGGCTCGCGCGCCGTCCTGGTTCTCTTCGATCGATCGATCATCGTGTTCGAGCCGTTGACCGAAGTGACCGTCGCTGAGCTCGTGCCCCTCGACGGCGCGTCCATCCGATTCCTCGCCCATCAGTCTTCCGGCAAGACGTGGCACGTCATCGACCATCCGCTGGCTGGAGACGCGCGCTACGTCGTCGAGACGGCAAGCGCTTCCGCGTCGGTCCGCGGCACCGCCTTCCAGGTCGCGGTGAGCGCCGACGGGAGCACCACGGTGACGACCACAGACGGCGTGGTCGCCACCAGCGGTCTTGGCGGAGCCACCGTGAACGTTGCCGCCGGTCAGTCGTCAAGGATCGGTGCAGGACAGGTGCCCGCGTCGCCCAACGCAGCGCCCGTCACGACGCTCACCTTTTCCCTCGATCGGACGAGGAATGCGGTCATCGTCGACAGCGCCGGCCGCGCCGCTGGCGTTCGGGATGGGGCCACCGTGCGCTACATCCCCGGCTCGACCGTCGAGGAGAGCGATACGCAGCTCATCATCAGCATTCCGGCCACCGACCCAGGACAATTCACCAGCGTCGTCCGTGCGCCTGTTGAGGCGGCGACGGTCGGGATCCGCACCGACCTGCGTGCTGCGAGCGGTGCCGTCGTGAGCACTGCCGTCGAGTCCCGCGCGGTCACCGCCGGCACGGCGAAGGGTGGCGTGATCTCGACCGGCACCACTGTGCTGGCGTTGGCCGAACCGACTGCGACCACCGATCGCGCCCAGGTCATCGCGGTGGTGCCCCCCGCACCGACGCAGAACCCGGTCCTCCGGTTCGCGCTGGCGAATGCGCCCGGACCGGCTGGACCAGGTGGAGCGCCCGGCGTCGCCGGCCCGCCCGGTCCGGA
>JAYVCA010000103.1:0-6886 GCA_043750135.1 Chloroflexota bacterium
AGGACGTAGAGCCCGGCATAGGCCTGAGCCGCGAACTGGTCAGGGTCGGCGTTGTACTTCGCCTTATAGGCGGCGACGAAGTCCTTGTTCTCAGCGGACGGGTTGTCGAGGTACCAGGCGGTCCCGGAGATCGCGCCCTCGGCGGCCGCGCCGGCCGACGCTGCGAGCGCCGGGGTGTTGAAGCCGTTCCCACCGATGACCGGGAGGCCGGGCTTCCGCTTCGCGACCTCCTGGAGGACCTTGATCGCCGGACCGGCGAGGGAGGTGTTCACGATGGCGTCCGGCGTCTCGGCGAGCGCCTGGGTCACCGGAACGGACAGGTCCACGTCATTCCTGGAGTACGCGATCTCCTTCTTGATCGTGATGCCATTCGCCTCGAGGGCCTTCTTGAAGATCGCGAACCCGTCAGAGCTGAACTTTTCGTCCTGCGCGTACATGACGACGACGTTCTTCAGATTGAGCTTGGCCTTCACGGTCTTGACCGTCTCGGGGATCGCGGCCGACTCGCCGAGCGACACGCGGAACACGTAGTCGCACGGCCCGTACGCGCACTTGCCAACGATGCCGTCACCGGTGTTGCTGATCGCGATGACCGGGGTCTGCGCGCTCTGAGCGACCGGGTGCGCGGCGACCGCGGTACCGGAGAGCGTCGGGCCGAGGATCGCGGCGACGCGGTCCTGCTGCACGAGCTTCTTGAACGCAGTGACTCCACCGTCGGTCGTGGACTGGTCGTCCTCGATGACGAGCTGGAGCTTCGCGCCGTTCGCGCCGCCGGCGGCATTGATCCGCTCCGCCGCGAGCTGGACGCCGTTCTTCTGGACCGGGCCGTAGGCGTTGCCCACGCCGGTGAGCGAGAGCGCCACGCCGACCTTGATGTCAGCCTTGGTCGCCACGCTCGCGCTCGGTGCGGTGCTCGCGCCGCTCGTTCCGGTCCCGCCGCAGGCGGCCAGAAGGACGGCCAGCACGGTGAAAACGCCGATGAGTCGTTTGGTCATGCCACTCTCCCTACTCCACTGAAACCTCGGCAAGTCTAGGCGACGGCGCGAGTCGCGCCTCGCCACTCAGGCGAGATGCCGCGGACGCAGGTCGAGTACCAGGCTGGCGAAGGAGAAGAGCGCCGCCAAGACGACCCCACAGGCGACAAAGGCTGCGGGATCGCGCAGGGCGATCGACTGGAGGGCGATGAGGCCGATGCCGTTCCATTGGAGGATGTATTCGACGATCGGCAGGCTCGCGACCGACACCCGGAGGCCGCTCCCGACCGCCTCGAGGGACACCGGGAGAACATGCGGGAGGATATGGACGCGCACGATCCAGCTGGGCAACAGCCCCTTCGCATTCGCAGTGGTCACGAAGTCGGCATCGAAGACCTCGCCCATTCGGATCGCCGTGAGCTGCGCGGTCATCGCCACCGCGGGCGCGGCCAGCGCGAGCAGCGGGAGCACCAAGTGTCCGTCGAAGCCGAAGCCGAATACCGGCAGGATCGAATGCCCAGCAGCGCCACCGACGAAGATGATCACGATCTGCAAGAAGTACGCGAGGAAGAACGACGGGATCGCCGCAACGACGCTCGTCGAACCGAGAATGACGGCACTCCCCGCGGGCCGGCGGCGCAGCAGCGCGGCGGTGATCCCAAGCACCACGCCAAGGGTCAAAGCGAATGCAGCCACTCCGATGAGCAGCACGGCACTCCGCAGCGTCGCCTCGAGGATCACATCCGCCAGCGGCGCCTTGTACGTCTCCGCGACACTTGGCACCGGCGGCGGAGCGGCAAAGATCGCAAAGGGCGAGACCGGGCGCGGGGCGGTGCCGATCCCGCGGACGAGCACGAACGGCCGGTATTGCGACATCGCGAGCGGCGCCGCGACGGCAAGCACCGCCCACACGGCGACCACCGTGAGCGGAAGTCGGAGCAGCCGCGAGAGCACTACGGTCAATGCCCGACCAGCTCGGGTGCGCCGGCGAGGAACCGCGACACCGCGTACCCAAGCACGGCCGCCGCGTCGTCGCGCAGACCGAGGTCCGTGACGCTCGGACCGGCCCCGCGGATGAGGATCCAGTGCCAATCGACAAAGGCACCGATGCCGGTCTCCCGCATGAGATCGCCGGTCGCCGACTGATCTGGATCGAGCGTGCGCGAGGTGCGCGCGAACGCCGCGCCGGCTCGCGAGGCGTAGTCGTCGATCGCCAGGATCAAATCTCCATACGTGGTCTGAAAGGTCAGACGCGAGCCGGCCAACGTGTCAACGACCAAGACGGCGTCCACCACGCCTGGTCCGATGATCGCCTTGACCGCGGCGGCATTCGCGACCGGGTCGCCGCGCGGATCGAACATCACGAACGCGAGGCCTGGCGACGCGTGCAGATCGATCGAACGGACCAGCGCCGAGAGGGCATCCGCACCGCCGCGGCTCCCGTCGACGCTCGAGGGCGCCATCGCCCACAGGACCAGGCGATGGGTGTCCGCCCTCGCCGCGGTGAGCGCGACCGTCGAGTGCGAGATCGAGTGCACCGCACCGACGGGAAGATCGATCGTGGCGGTGCCGGCGACCGGCCGCGCCAGCGAGCGGCCCGTGGTGTACGAGACGTCGCCCTGCGCGAGCGCACGCAACACGTCGGTCGGGCGCAGACCGGCCGACGCGAGGATCCGGTCGCCGGCGGCGGCACTGAGTACGAACACCGGCGTCCCGGAGGCGGCGGTGATCGGGTCGTCGAGCGACATTCGGGCATAGACGTCGACGCTCGCGGCGCCGAACCCCGCCGATTGACCGAACGAGCCATCGATGAGCAGCACCGCCGCCGGGCCGCGACCGATCGCTTTTGTGAGCAGCTGCTCGGGCGAAGGGCCCTGCGCCGCCGAGCGGCCGGCCCGCAGGATCGGGAGCCGCATCATCACGACCACCTTGCCGCGGACGTCGACCTTCGCGTAGTCGTCCTCCCAGGTGGAGATCAACGCCCCGAGGTCCGCCGCGGCGAACGGGCTCCGGATGCCCGGCGGGAAGTCGACCGGCGACATTCCCCACCCCGCGAACACGACCGGGGCACTGACCGCCCCGCCGCTCGCCGAGCCGTACAGCACCGGGAGGTAATCGTTCTGCCGGCCTTCGCCCAGGACCGTGCGACCGTTCGGCCCGTCGAAAGTCAGGTGCGATTCCGCGGTCTGCTTCAGCTTCGTCGCCTCGCGGTCGACGACCTGGAGCGTCAGACCGCCGGCGGCGAGGATTCCCGCGGGATCGGTGCCGATCAGCGCTTGATCCCGGGCCGCGGCAGCGCGCTCGACGGCAGCCGCGTGGCGGTCGGGCAGCAGGAACGACGGAAGGATCGCGACCACGACGAGCGCGAGCGCAAGGGCGCTGCGCCACGAGCCGAGATCGTGGATGAGGTTCCCACGGCGATAGTGCCGGGCGATCCCGACACCGAGGATGGTGATCCCGACCGCCGAACCGGCGATGGCCGCTCCGGGGACGAGGAAGGCCCAGCGGGTGACGTAGAGGTTCTGGATGCCGCGACCGAGAGCAAGCAGTCCGCCCCACTCCGGCACATCTGAGATAAGCCCGCTGCCGTTGATGCCGGTCGCTCCACGCACCGCCGCGCCGAGCACGATCGCGCGAGTGGGACCGACGAAGATCCCGAGCACCCCCAGCTCGGCGAGGGCGACGAGCGCCGCGGCGATCTGCTGGCTCGCCGACAGCGCGAGGACCGGGACGAGATGCGGGAGGTGGTGACGGAAGAGCAGATCGGGCCGGCGCACGCCGAGCGCGCGCGCCCCTTCGGTGAAGGGGGCAACGCGTAGCCGGCCGAGCTCGCTCCGCAGGAGACGGTACGGTCCGGCCCACCCGGTGACGAGCAACGCGCCCGCGAACATCAGGGTCGGCGCGCCCTGGCCCGCGAGCACGAGGACCAGGAGCACCGCGATGACGGTCGAGGGGACGGCGGACACGAGGTCCGCGAGGCCATCGAGCGCGAGTCGTGCGCTTCGCGACCAGCTACCCAGGATCGCGAGGGCCGATCCGAGCGCCACCCGAGCCAAGCCGGCCAGGGTCACGATGGCCAGCGTCGTGCGCGCACCCACGAGCACGAGGCCCCAAAGGTCGCGGCCAAGCGCGTCCGACCCAAAGAGGAACGGCTGCCCTGGCGGGAGCGGCCGCTCGGTGCCGGGTGGGCCGTTCACCAAGAGAAAGATCGGCTCGTGGGAGGCGATCCGGTCGCCATAGAAGGCCACGAACAGGAGGAGGCCGGCGATCGCCAGCCCAGTTGCCAGCCACGGATCCACGCGACGCCGCATCCACCGGACGGTACAGCGCGGGAGCGACCGCGGTTCGATACACTTGCCCTTCGCTTCAGTCGGAGGGAAAGAGCACGTGAGCCTTCAGGACAAGACCCTGACCTGCAACAACTGCAGCCAGCAGTTCATCTGGTCGGCAGGCGAGCAGGAGTTCTACCAGCAGCGCGGTCTCCAGAACCCGCCCGGTCGGTGCAAGGATTGTCGCGCGGCGCGGCGCTCCGAGAGCCGCGGGGGTGGTGCCGGAGGCGGCTCTGCGGGTGGCGAACGGCAGATGTTCACCGCGACCTGTTCGAGCTGCGGCCAGGAGGCGAAGGTCCCCTTCCAGCCGCGTGGCGACAAGCCCGTCTACTGCAGCAGCTGCTTCGAGCAGCAGCGTGGCGCGCGGAGGTAATTGATGAAGTCGGGCGGATTCCCTTGCCGCTTCGGCGGCTGCGACGTTCGCTTCCAGGTCGTTGACCAGAGCTCCATGCAGTCGCTCCTCGCCGCAAGCGAGCAGCGGACCCAGCACGAGCTGTCAGCGCACGACTACCACCACCAGAAGATCGAAGACACCCCGCCGAACTACGCGAAGGGACCACTGAAGGTCCGCAAGGCCGAGTTCGTCTAGCGCGACTCGGAGCGCCCCACGTTCTACAAGAGCGCCATCCGGCTTGCCGGATGGCGCTCTTACGCGTTCGGGTGGCGGCGATCGCCCAGGTACACCGCGGCGGCGGCAACGCCGGACAGCCCGAACAGGGCCCAGAGACCGGGCACGTACGAACCGACCTTGTCGTACACGACGCCGAGCCCGACCGGTGAGATCGCCTGGGTCAGCGTCGTGAAGAGCGTCACCGCGGCGTAGATGCTCGCGAACCGCGCGGGACCATACAGACCCGCGGTGAGGGTGGAGCGCACGAGGGTCTCCATGCCGCGCGCGGCACCGAAGATCATCACGAACAGCACGACGCCGGCGACCGTCGGCACGAGCAGCAGCACCAGGAGGGCGAGCGGCTGCCCGGCGTAGATGAGGAGCGAAAGCGTTCGGGGAGCGAGGCGTCCCTCGAGTGGCGCGAAGAACAGCCGGCCGAACACCTGCGCGGCACCGATCGCCCCGGTCGCCCCGGCCGCGAAGCCGAGGGAGTAGCCGCGATCCCCGAGGTACGCGACCAGGTGGACCGGCACCCCGACGCCGAGTGCATAGAGCGCGAATGCGAGAGCGATCCACTTGAACGTCGGCTGTCGGAGCGCCTCGCGCAGCGACGCGCTCACTTCCGGCGGGTGCGCGGCCGGCTCGTCGATGGGCTCGCCGTCTACCGCCAGGCCCAGATCCCCCGGGCGGCGGCGCAGGAACACCGCGTGCGGAACGATCGTGGCGACCGCGAGGATCACGGCAAGGGTCACCAGCGCCTCGCGCCGGCCTTGGACCGCGACCAGCCACGCCGCGAGCGGGATGAAGATCGTGCTGGCCAAGCCGGCCATGAGGGTGAGGACGGTGAGCGCCCGCGCGCGCCGGCGACGGAACCACACCGTGATGGTCGCCAGCGCCGGGCCGTAGAGGACCGTCGCCATGGTGACGCCGATAAGCGCCCAGACCAGGTAGAAGGAGACGAGGTCCCTGGCCTGCGACCATCCGATGATCAGTCCTGCGGCCGCGACCGATCCGCAGGTCATGAGCGCGCGCGGGCCATGGTCGTCGAGCCACCTGCCGACGAACAGTCCCGAAACGCCGGACAGCACAAGCGCGACGGAAAAGGCGCCCGCGATCTGGGCCCGGGACCAGCCAAACTCCGTCGATGTCGGCGTCACAAAGACGCTGAACGCGTAGTACAGAACGCCCCAGGACACCGTCTCGGTGACTCCCAGGACCACGACGATGACCCAGCCGTGATAGGGCCGACGGCTGCCAGCGTTCATCGCGACGACGCTAGCTGACCGAGAAGGCCGAGATCCGCCGGGCCAGTGGCGACAGAAGACCGCCGCCTGATGACAGGTCGTACAGGTTCGGCGTCGGCGGCACGTCACCTGCCCCCCTGGCTCCCGGATGGCCGTGTTCGCTGCCGCGCAATTCGCCTCGGTCCGCGACGACGACGGCACGCTCGTCGAACGGATGGTCCGCCGGGACGCCGACGCGCTCGCCGAGCTCTATGACCGGTACGGGCGGATCGTCTTCGGCGTGCTGCACCAAATGCTTCCCGGCCCTGAAGCCGCGGAGGAGGTCTGCCAGGACGTCTTCCACCGGTTCTGGCGCGCCGCAGCCTCGTACCGCGGGGATCGCGGTGCGGTGCGCACGTGGCTGCTGGCGATCGCGCGCAATGCCGCGATCGATTGGCGGCGTACCCGCGGCAAGCGGTCCGAGCGCGAGTCTGAGCTGTACGACGAGGCGTTCTCGATGCCAGCGCCCGATTCGCTCGAGGACCTCGTCGCCGATCGCGTGCGCGCCGAGCGGATGCGATCGCTGGTCGCGACGCTGCCGGCGGAGCAGCGCCGCTGCGTCGAGCTCGCCTACTGGGGCGGACTCAGCCAGAGCGAGATCGCACTTCAGACCGGAACACCGCTCGGGACGGTGAAGAGCCGCCTGCGCCTGGGGTTGCAAAAGCTTCGGGCGGAGCTACCCGCCGAGGC
>JAYVCA010000104.1:0-7446 GCA_043750135.1 Chloroflexota bacterium
CTGAGCCGGCCGTAGCGCGCGAGCGCGGTGAGCCAGGCGTCACAGGCCGCCGGCGTGACGGACCGAGGGATCCCGATCGGCATGTCGTCGCCATAGCGGGCCCGGTAGGAGGCAAGATCGAGCGACCCGGGCCAGCGCCCCAGTCCATCGATCGTCTCCGGACCGGCCATACCGGGGCGGAAGACCATGATCGGAGCAACGCCGCCAAAGTCGGTGAGGTGCCGCTCGAGGACGTTGAGCGCGATGCCGGCAGCGATCCCGGCGTCGATCGCGCTCCCACCGCGCGGGAACATGCGCAGACCCGCGAGCGAGGCAAGATAGTGACTCGAGCTCACCATATGCTTCGCGCCCAGCAGCGCCGGACGCCCCTGGCTCACGCCGACCGGCGGTGCGGTGTTCTCGACCGCGATCTCACGCATCCCGCCAACTCTAGCCCGCTACGCTCACGGTGATGCAGGTCTATGCCCACCGCGTCGCGCCATTCGACAACCGGATGTACATCGTCGCCGACGCGCGCGGCGACGCGGTGCTCATCGACCCATCACAGGGTGAGCGCGAGGCGCTCGCGACGGTGCGCGAGCGTGGTCTCCGGGTCGTCGAACTCATGAACACGCATGGTCATCCCGACCACGTGTTCGCGAATGCGGCGCTGCAGGCGACGACCGGCGCCCGCCTCGCGATCCACCGCGCAGACGCCTATCGCCTCGACCCAACGACCGCGCCATTGCCGCGGGTCTTCATGGACTTCCCGCGCTCGCTGCCGGACGACCTCATCGAGGAAGGGCCGCTCCCCTACCTGGCCGATCTCGAGCTCGTCGCCCTCCATACGCCCGGCCATACCGAGGGATCGACGTCGTTCTACCTCCCGACGGAGGGCCTCCTGTTCTCCGGGGATCTCCTGTTCGCGGGGAGCGTCGGCCGCGTCGACCTCCCGGGCGGTGATACCGCCGCGATGGAGCGGAGTCTGGCGCGGGTCGCCGCGCTTCCGCCGGAGACGACCGTCTACCCCGGACACGGACCAGCGACGACGGTCGGCGCGGAGCTGCGCTGGCTGCAGGGCTTCCGATTCAGCTAGACGGCCAGTGCGCCGCTTAGTCGGCGACCCCGAGGATGTTGAAGCCGTTGTCGACGAAGATCGTCGCGCCCGTGACCGCGCGCGACAGATCGCTGGCCAGGAAGACGGCGACGTTCCCGACCTCGTCCTGGGTGATGTTCCGGCGGAGGGGTGACTTTTCCTCCATGAGGTCTCGCGCCGCGGAGATGCCCCTCACCGCACTCCCGGCGAGCGTCTTCAACGGTCCGGCGGAGATCGTGTTCACCCGCACGTTCGACGGACCGAGGTCAGCCGCGAGGTAGCGCGTCTCGGCCTCGAGGACGGCCTTCGCCATGGCCATCGAGTTGTAGCTCGGCACCACGCGGTCGACGGCATTGAATGTGAGCGACATCACCGTTCCCCCGCCGGCACGCTCGAACAGCGGAAGGGCGCCCCGGGACAGCGCGATGAGCGAGTACGCGCTCACGTCGATCGCGAGCTTCAGCCCGTCCCGGGAGATCTCGTGGAACCGACCACGAAGATCTTCGACCGCGGCGTAGGCGATCGAGTGCACCAGGATGTCGAGCTTTCCGTCCCAATGCTCGGCGACCTTCGCGAAGAGCGCGTCGATCTCCTCCTGCTTGGTGACATCGCACGGGAGGACCGGCATCGTTTCGTGATCGGGCAGGGTCGCGACGAGAGTCTCCACATTCGCGCGTAGGCGATCGGCCGCGTAGTTGAAGGCGAGCTCCGCGCCTTCGCGCTGGAATGCCGTGGCGATCCCCCAGGCGATGCTGCGCTGATTGCCCACGCCCATGACGAGCGCCCGCTTGCCGTCGAGCAGTCCCACGTCCGACCTCCCCACGATGACGCGCATCATCCCAGAAGACGCGGCAGCGCGCTCGGCCGCGGAAGGCGGATCGGACACTGCGCGCCAGCCCACGGCGGGCCGTTCAGCCGGTCAGCGGCGGCATCGCGCTCGGCCAGCGACGGAGCGGCGCATCGGGACCGGTGTGCGTAGCCAGCACAAGGCAGGCGATCCGGAACGCAGTGACGATGAGCTCGAGCGGCAACGACGCCGTCGAGGTACCGGTCGTCATCTCCGGCGTGGCGGGAACGTGCAGGTAGGTCGTCGGCAGCTGGAGCCCCCGGTCTCGTGCGTAGCGCAGCGCTCCGTACAGCGTGGCGTTGCTCACGTACGCGCCACCGTCCCAGGAGACCACCGCCGGGATCCCCGCGGCGTTGATCGCCGCCGCGACCGCCCGCACCGGCGCGGTCGCAAGGAGCGCATCGGGGCCGTCCTGGTCGCCGTCCGCGCGCTCGCCGGCAAAGGCCCGGTCAGCGTTGTCCGACTGCCAGGGAACGTCGCCGATCGCGTGAGCGATCGCCTCGACGTTGATCGCGTCGCGGCCGTACGACAACCCGCCGATCACCAGGCCGGCCGCGGCTTCACGCTCGAGCTCGCGGATGATCGTGGCGACCGACTCGCGCCACACCACCGGCACGCGGAGCACCGCGATCGACGCCTCCCCGACCACCTCGCCATCGAGCTGCCGCGCCGCCTCCCAGGAAGGGTTCACCCCGCGGCCGCCGAATGGGTCGAAGCCGGTCAGCAGGATGCGCACGGCGGCAGTGTGCGCCAGACTTGGGACATGGACTGGCGCGACGTCCCCCGGATCACCGCAGCCGAGATCCAGGCCCGGACCGCCGCGGGCGAGGAGCTGATCATCGTCGACGTGCGGCGGTCGGTCGCCCGGCGCAGCGGATACATCGTCGGCGATATCGTGCACCCGCGCCGCTCGCATCGCGGCGACCCGCCGCTTCCGCGTGATCGCACGCTCGTTCTCTACTGAACCTGAGTGGAGGATGAGAGCGCCGCCAGTTTGGCGGTCACGATGATCGACGAGGATGGCTACG
Source organism: Chloroflexota bacterium (assembly GCA_043750135.1). Taxonomy (GTDB): domain Bacteria; phylum Chloroflexota; class Limnocylindria; order P2-11E; family P2-11E; genus UBA4735. The sequence goes on from JAYVCA010000104.1 coordinate 2,951, forward strand.
ATCCGGCACGCGTCCTCGTCCTGCAGGACGGGCTCGCCGGTTGGGAAGACGCCGGCCTGCCGACCGCGAAGGCCGCGGACTCGGGGACCGCCTAGGGCGCCGGCGGCATCCTAGGCGCGGGCGTACTCGCTGATGCCGAGGCGCTCGATGGTCTCGGGCCGCGGGCGACCCTCATCGTCCCAGCCACGCGCTTGGTAGTAGGCGCGCACCTGTTCGGCAAGATCGGCATCATCGAGCCGGACCTTGCTGAGCACTCCGGAGACGTGCGGCGCGGTCACCTTGGCGGGAAGCCGGTCGTCACTGGCGTCGCACCCCTCACGCAGGTTGAACAGTCTCGCAAGCGCGAGACTGCGTTCACCGATCTCGAGGAGCGCGTCCTGATCGATGTCCCACCCGGTCACCGCATTCACGATGTTGACCATCTTCGGATCGTCGTAGCGCAGGAAGAAACACATTCCAACGGTGTTCTTCACGCTGCGCGACGGTAGATGCGAGTTCATGTGATCGCCCCCGGTCGGGCTCGTCGCGTAGCTCATCCGGACCTGGCGGCCGTACTCGGTACGCTGCCGCGGGTCGTGCATGGCGAGCTCCTGGCCCCGGACGGTGGTGAGCAGCTCCTTCCCACCGAGCTGCTCTGCCGCGCGCGCCGAGCCCTCGGCCAAGAGGTCCCCGAGGTCACGCCGCGCGCAGACCGCCTCGGCCGCGGCGAGGAGCGCCTTGCCATTGCCGAAGACGAGCGGCTCGCCGTCGATCGCCGCATCCGGCTGGATCCCGCGGGCCCGCAGATCCATCGCCCAGGCGACGGTCGCGCCGAACGAGATCGTGTCGATGCCCAACGCGTTGCAGCGCTCGTTCACCTTGGAGATGAGCGCCAAGTCGCCGATGCCACAGTGCGCACCAAGGGCGGCGATCGATTCGTACTCGGGGCCGCCGTACTTCGGATCGATCTGGTACGGCTGCTCCATCTTCACGACCTTCTTGCAGCGCACCGAGCAGGCCCAGCAGGCCTCCATCTTGACCCGGTAGCCCTTCTCGACCAGGGCCTCAGCGCTGATCTCGCCGGCGGCCTCGAACGGACCGCCGTCGTAGTTCCGCACCGCCATCCCGCCGACCCGGGCGTAGCCATCCAGCCCCATGCCCGTGCCGAAGTTATGGAAGGCCCAGTGGTTCTCCTGCAGGGTGTCGGCGACCCAGCGGCCGATCTCCTTCACCTTCACCGCGTCATGGAGCGGCAGAGCGTGGCTGCCCTTGACCACGATCGCCTTCAGCTTCTTGCTGCCCATGACGGCGCCCAGGCCCGCCCGGCCGGCGATGTCCTTGAAGTCGTTCACGATGCCGGCGTAGCGCACGAGCCGCTCGCCACCCGGGCCGATCTCGCAGACTCGCGCGAGGCGCTCGCCGACTTCGGCCTTGAGCGTCTCCTCGGTTTCCATGATCTCTTTGCCCCAGAGGTGCGCGGCATCGCGGATCTCGACCGTGTCGTCCTTGATGAACAGATACACCGGCACGGCGGATGCGCCGGTGACGACGATCGCATCCCAGCCGGCGCGCTTCAGCTCGGCGCCCCAGAACCCACCGACCTCGGCCTCGCCGAAGCCGTTGGTGAGCGGGGACTTCGCTCCGACCGCGTGTCGCGAGGCACCCGACAGCGGTGTCCCGGTGAGGACACCCATCGCGAACACCAGGATGTTGTCCGGACCGAGCGGATCGACGTTCGCCGGCATCTCGGAGAGCAGATAGTGCGCGATCAGCGCGCGGCCTCCCGGATGGCGGCGGAACGTCGCCTCGTCCATCTCCTCGACCCCGGTCGTCCGGCGTGTGAGATCGACGCGCAGGATCTTGCCCCAGCTGCCGTAACGCTCACTCATGAGATTCTGATTATCCTCTCCTCGAACGATGAGCGAGTACGACCTGGTGTGCGATGCGTGCCATGAGGCCCTCGAGCCGCGCGATGCCGCGGTCTCCTGGACCGCATCGTCGGGCGTCGAATCGGAGTTCGCCCTCACCCACCTCGGGTGCGTGTCGCCGGTCGCGTCGCATCGCCAGCCGGTGAAGCAGCTGGTGTGGCCGAATGAGTACCTCCGCTTCCTCACCGATCGCTTCGGCGCAGAGATCGAGGATGCGGCTGCGCTTCGCGCGATCGCCTGGGCGCTCGCGCCATTCGTACTGCGTCACGACAATGCCGCGGAGATGGACGGGATGCGTGCCGCGTCTTTCGGCGCTGAGCCGGGGGTCAAGCCCTGGGCGAAGCCCGGAGAAGCGGTCGCGCCGGCGAAGGAGCCACCGCAGGAGACCGAAGGCGGGAAGTGACCGGCCGTCCGTCCGGTCAGTTGTCGTCGATCCGCGTCCCGCGCCAATACTTCGGATCGCCGCCGCGGCGCGGTCTGGACGGCGAGTCCATCCCGCCGGTGAGGTAATACGCGACACCGCCGAAGAGCAGCGGCACGAGGAGATCGGCTGACGGCAGGCGAAGGAGGACGCCGAGGACCTCGCCGGCCGCGCCGGCAACCACGACGATGAGGAACCGGACCCAGGTCCGCTGTTGGCGCTCGGTCATGCCCGCTTGGGGGTGAGGAACGAAGCCTCCCTGGCCCATTGGCCGCATTGCGCAAGCTCGTCCTTCGATACGAGCGTGTTGCGGATAACGAGCTTCAGCTCGTCACGGAGCGTCGTCTGGAGCATCTCCGGACCGTCGGTATTGAAGTTGAAGCGCACCTTGTGCTTGCGGAAGGTCGCGATGTACTCGCGCAGCTCCTCGATGTCCTTCACCACTCGCGTGTCGAGATTTGACGACGGGCAGATCTCGAGCAGGATCCCGCGCTCGGCGAGGCGTTTGCAGAGGGCCGCGTCCTGCGCGGCGTGGATCCCGTGGCCGATCCGGTCAGGCTCGAGGAAGGTCACCACTTCATCCACCGAGCGCCAGTCGTTGTCCTCGCCGGCATGGACGGTGAGACCGAGGCCGGCCTTCCGCGCCTTCTTGTAGAGCGGCGCGTAGTCCCGATAGTGGAAGTCGGGGTTCTTCGGCCCGGCAATATCGATCGCGAGCACGCCCCGTTTGCGGTAGGCGATCGCCTTATCGACGACGATCTCGTTCAGCGCGTAGTCGAACGTCCGGTCGAGACAAAAGATCAGGCCGGCCTGGACCGGATACTCCAGGAGCGCGCGATCGAGACCGCGGACCGCGGCCATGATGATGTGGTCGAGGTCCTGCTCCCCGCCGCGATTTCGCTTGAGTGGATTGAAGCGCAGCTCGAGCGTCGTGATGTTCGCCTTGCGGTAGGCCCCCCCGATGACCGCGTACACCGACTGCTCCAGCGCGATCGGGCTCGATTGGATGAGCTCGGTCCAGTGGTACAGCGCCAGGAAGTCTTCGAACGACTTCCGTCGCTTCGGATGCACGGTGATGAGGTCGACGAACTCCCAGTAGTCCTTGGTCGGAAGGCGGATGCCCTGCGCGTGGGCGATGCCCCACATCGCCGCCGGATCGACCGCGCCCCCGAGATGCACGTGCAGCTCGGTGAGCTCATCGCCAAGAGGATGTGGCAGCTAGTGTCCCGCCCCGAACAACTGGAGCGGAGGACGACTTCCGGGACGCGACACTAGCTTCCTTGCTCTCGGGTCGGCGGCCGCCGCACGCGGCGGCGACGGCGTGGCGTGGCCGGCCGGCCTTCGGGATGCTCGTGCCAGATCGCGTGGCCGTCATCGTCGGCCGAGCTCACCCGGACCAGTCGATCCCAGACCTCCGCCCGGCGGAGCTCCTGCTCGGCGGCCTGCCGGTCGACGCTGCGCTCGAGCATGACATCGCAGTCGTATGGGGAGCCCGACACGCTCCACCCGTTCTCGGTGAGGAGATCCACCACCCGGGCGATCTCGGTCAGCCGCTGCGGCGTCTCGGCAACGAATTCCCGCAGCCACCCGGAGTAGCTCCGCTTGCCGCGGTCGGCACGATCCAGCTCGTCGCGCACGGTCCCGAAGACGTGGATAAGGATGTAGCTCGGTCCCGCCATGCCGCTCAGTTTAGGGACGCCGGCTAGCCCCGCTCTTCGACGAACCGGTAGCCGCCGTCGGAATCCTTCGCGATGACCACGAGGGCGTTCGTCTTGAAACCGCTCTGGCCCTTGAGGTCCTTGCAGATCAGGTGGTAATGCTCATGCTCTGGCGGGACGCAGCTGCAGCGCTCGGCCTGGATCTCCGCGTCGAAGCGGCGCGCTCCGATCCGCAGGTGAACGGCCTCGCCCGGGTCCGGGAACAGCTTCCAAGCGTCCTTGGTGATGAGGATCCGGCCTTTGCGAACATCCTCGGAGCTCAGGCGGTGACGGTAGGTTGAACGGGAAACACTCATCGGTCAGGAGTATTTTCGCACACCCGCCGCTTCGGCGCTCGCGCGGTCCGGCGCGCCGAGAAGGTCTTGGGGCTTGACAAATGGAGTAGCCAGGTTGGCGCCGGGATCGTCGAGGAAGCGCATCAGATGGACCACCGGCACGGTCGAGCCGGCC
>JAYVCA010000105.1:0-11157 GCA_043750135.1 Chloroflexota bacterium
GGTCAGCGCGAAGGTGTGCGCGATCCGCAGGTCCCTGATCCGCCGGCCCTTTCCCAGGAACCAGCGCCGTTCGGCCAGATAGCGCGGCAGGGCGCGAGCCAGCCCGCTTTCCGGCGCGAAGGGGTCGGTGCCGGCCAGGAGCGGCGGCTCGACGGCGTCAGGGGCCGCCGCCGGCGTGGCCTCGACGCGGAACCAGAGGAAGCCGTGCGGTCCGAGGGTGAGAAGGTACGGGAGCTCACCGATCCGCGGGAACGGCGTCATCCCGAAGAGCTCCGTCGGCACCGCGCCGCCGAAGTCCCGAAGATCCAGCTCGACGTATTGCGCGAATCGGGAGAGGTTCGCGACGATGAGGATCGTCTCGCCCTCGTGTTCGCGAAGGAACGCCAAAACGGTGCGGTTCTCCGGATGCAGGAACCGGAGCGTGCCCCGGCCGAACGCGCGGAAGCGCCTTCGCAGCGCGATGAGCCGCTTCGTCCAAGCGAGGAGCGAATGCGGATTCGCGTGCTGGGCCTCGACGTTCACCGTCTCGTAGTGATATTCGCTCTCCGCGATCACCGGAAGGTACAGGCGCTGGCGGCTCGCGCTCGAGAACCCGGCGTTGCGGTCGGCCGACCATTGCATCGGCGTGCGGACGCCATTCCGGTCGCCAAGGTAGATGTTGTCCCCCATCCCGATCTCATCGCCGTAATAGAGCACCGGGGTCCCGGGAAGCGCGAAGAGGAGCGCGTTCATGAGCTCGATCCGGCGGCGGTCGTTCCCCAAGAGCGGTGCGAGACGGCGGCGGATCCCGAGATTGATCCGGGCCTCGGGATCACTCGTGTAGGCGCGGTACATGTAGTCACGCTCCTCGTCGGTGACCATCTCGAGGGTGAGCTCGTCGTGGTTCCGCAGGAACACCGCCCACTGTGCTCCCTCTGGGATGGGCGGGGTCTGGGCCAGGATGTCGATGATCGGGAACCGGTCCTCCATCCGCAGCGACATGAACAGCCGCGGCATGAGCGGGAAATGGAAGGCCATGTGGCACTCATCTCCGTCCCCAAAATACGCGACCGCATCCTCCGGCCACTGGTTCGCCTCCGCCAGGAGCATGCGATCAGGATGGGTCGCGTCCAGGTGCGCCCGGAGCTGCTTGAGGAACGCGTGCGTTTCGGGAAGGTTCTCGCAGCTCGTTCCCTCACGCTCGTAGAGGTACGGGATCGCATCGAGGCGGACGCCATCCACGCCCAGGTCGAGCCAAAAGTCCAAGGCCCCGGTGATCTCCGCCCGGACGGCGGGGTTGTCGAAGTTCAGGTCGGGCTGATGGGCGTAGAAGCGATGCCAGTAGTAGGCGTTCGCCACCGGGTCGAGGCTCCAGTTCGAGGTCTCGAAGTCCTTAAAGATGATCCGCGCCTCGGCGTAACGGTCTGGCGTGTCGCTCCAGACGTAGTAGTCGCGCTCGGGGCTGCCGGCCGGAGCGTGTCGGGCGCGCTGGAACCAGGGGTGCTGGTCGGAGGTGTGGTTCGCGACCAGCTCGGTGATGACGCGCAGGCCGCGGCGGTGCGCCTCGGCGATGACCAGCTTCACGTCGTCGAGCGTCCCGTAGGCCGGGTGGACATCGCGGTAGTCGGCGATGTCGTAGCCGTCGTCGCGCAACGGCGAGGGATAGAACGGGAGCAGCCAGATCGCGGTCACCCCCAGGTCGGCGAGGTAATCGAGCTTGCCGAGCAGGCCGCGAAAATCCCCCTTGCCGTCGCCGTCGCTGTCGGCGAAGGCCCGCACGTGCAGCTCGTAGATGACCGCATCGCGGTACCAGTCGCGCGCGGTCACGACCGGCTCACCGCGAAGACGTGGGCCGGAGCGCGGGTCGGGTCGAGCCGGACGTAATTACGGCCGGCGTGCCAGGCGTAGCGCGTCCCGTCGAGGAGATCGGTGACAGTGAAGCTCGCGCCGGCCGGGATCCCGATCCGGTCGGTCTGCACGTTCACCATGCCCTCGCGAGACCGTGTCGGATCGGTGTTCGCGACGACAAGAACGACATCCGTGCCATCAGCGCTGGCCCGGCTGTAGGCCAGCAGCCCGTCGCCCTGCACCGGGTGGAACACGATGCCGCGGTCGCGCTGGAGCGCCGGATGAGCGCGGCGGATGCGGTTGAGCGTCGCGAGGAGCGGCCGGAGCGCCGGCACGCCGAGATCGCGGCGACGGAGCTGGTACTTCTCGGAATGGAGATACTCCTCGCTGCCCCGGGCGACCGCTCGCGCCTCGACGTGTTCGAACGCCGGCCCGTAGATGCCGTAGGACGAGGCGAGCGTCGCGGCGAGCACGGCCCGAACCGCGAAGGCCGGCCGGCCGCCGGTCTGTAGGTACGCGGTGAGGATATCCGGCGTGTTCGGCCACAGGCTCGGTCGGAAGAGCTGCCGGATCCGCGGTTCGGCGACCTCGGTGAAGTACGCCTCCAGCTCGGCCGGAGTATTGCGCCAGGTGAAGTAGGTGTAGGACTGGCTGAAGCCGGCCTTCGCCAGCTCGTACATGACCGCCGGACGGGTGAATGCCTCCGCGAGGAAGGTGACCTCGGGCGCCTGTCGCCGGACCTGCGCGATGAGCCATTCCCAGAACCGGATCGGCTTGGTATGCGGGTTGTCGACCCGGAACACCTGGACGCCGGCCTCGACCCAGAACAGCACGACCCGGGCAAGCTCGGTCCACAGCTCACGCCAGGCCGCGGTGCCGAAGTCGAACGGATAGATGTCCTGGTACCGCTTCGGCGGATTCTCGGCGTACTGGATCGTGCCGTCCGGCCGGCGCCGGAACCACTCCGGGTGTTCCCGTACGTACGGATGATCCGGCGAGCATTGGAACGCGATGTCCAGGGCGAGCTCCATGCCGTGCGCGCGGGCGACATCGGCGAGCGTCCGGACATCGGCGACGGTCCCTAACGCGGGATCCACCGCGGTGTGGCCGCCGCCGTCGGAGCCGATGGCCCACGGGCTGCCCGGGTCGTCCGCGCCGGCGGTCTCAGTGTTATTGGGGCCTTTGCGCGCGGTGCGACCGATCGGGTGGATCGGCGGCAGGTAGAGCACGTCGAACCCGGCCGCGGCGATCTCCGGCACGGCCGCGGCCGCATCGCGGAGCGTCCCCGGCGCGGTCGTGCTCCCGAGCGATCGCGGGAACAGCTCGTACCACGCGCTGAACGCCGCGCGCGGCGGTTCGGCATACAGGGCGAGAAGTGGCGCGTGCTCCGTCGCATCCGACCAATCGGCTGCCGCAGCGACCATCGCGGCGGTCGTCGGATCGATCGCCTGCGCGATCGCCGCCGCCCCGCCGGCGCCCAGCGACCGCGCCAGCGCGACGAGGGGATCGCGCGCCTGAGCTGACGCGATCGCCGCGGCGTGCTCCACGATCTCCCCGCCGATGCGCAGGTCGATCGCGACGTCCTGGCCGGCGGCGATGCGGCGCTCCAGGTCCGAGGCCCAGCCGGCGAACGCGTCGATGCGGGCCCGGACGGTGTACTGATGGATGCCCGGCCCCGCCGGGACGAATCGTCCTTCCCACCGGTCGTTGCCGAGTGGCGTCATCGTCACGCGCTGGAGCTCGGCGGCCCCTTCACGGCGCCAGAGCACCTCCGCAGCCAGCCGGACGTGCCCGTCGGCGAAGACGTCCGCGCTCACCACGAATGGATCGCCGACGATCGCCTTCGCCGGGTAGCGGCCGCCGTCGATCTGGGGATGCAACGCGCGGACGAAGACCCGCCGGTGGGCAGCCGGAGCCGGTCGCAGCGACCGCTTGCTCTGCTGCGCGGCTGACCGGCCGGGCACGGGAGACGCCATGCCCCTCAGAATGCCTGAGTTGGGACCGCGAGCGCGCCCGGGTGCCCCCTATCCGATCGGAGCGACCTTCGACGGCCATGGGACCAATTTCTCGCTATTCAGCGACGCCGCGGAGTCGGTCGAGCTCTGTCTCTTCGACGAGGCGGGCACCGAGGAGCGGATCGCGGTCACCGAGGTCACCGCGCTCTGCTGGCACATCTACCTCCATGGCGTCGGGCCCGGTCAGCGGTACGGCTACCGGGTCCACGGGCCCTACGAGCCCGCCCGCGGAAAGCGGATGGACCCGTCGAAGCTGCTCCTCGATCCGTACGCCAAGGCGATCACCGGGGAGATCCGCTGGGAGTCCGCGGTCTTCGGCTACGCCCGCGGCCTGGAGGACGACGCCGCGCCGAACGAAGAGGACAGCGCGCCGTTCGTGCCGCGATCGATCGTCGTCGATCCGCGCTTCGACTGGGGCGACGACCGCCCGCCGGTCACCGCCTGGAACGACACCGTGATCTACGAGACGCACGCCAAGGGCGCGACCGCCCTCCACCCCGCTGTCCCTCCGGGGCTCCGGGGCACCTACGGCGGCCTGGCGAGCGAGCCGTTCGTCGCGCACCTCGTGCGCCTCGGGATCACCGCGATCGAGCTGCTTCCGGTCCACCAGTTCGTCCACGATGGCGTGCTCGTCGACCGCGGGCTGCGCAACTACTGGGGCTACAACACCATCGGCTACTTCGCTCCGCACGATGGCTATGCCGTGGACCCCGCCGGCGGCCAGGTGAACGAGTTCAAGGCGATGGTGAAAGCGCTTCACGCCGCCGGGATCGAGGTCATCCTCGATGTCGTCTACAACCACACCGCCGAGGGCAACCATCTCGGCCCGACACTGTGCTTCAAGGGCATCGACAACGTCGCCTACTACCGCCTCACCGACGATCCGCGCTACTACATGGACTACACCGGCACCGGCAACAGCCTGAACATGCGACACCCCAACGTGCTCCAGCTCATCATGGACAGCCTCCGCTACTGGGTCACTGAGATGCGCGTGGACGGCTTCCGCTTCGACCTTGCCGCGACCCTCGCCCGCGAGCTGCACGATGTCGACCGGCTGGCGGCATTCTTCGACCTCATTCAGCAGGATCCGGTGCTCCGCCGGGTCAAGCTCATCGCCGAGCCCTGGGACGTCGGCGAGGGTGGGTATCAGGTCGGGAACTTCCCGCCACTCTGGTCGGAGTGGAACGGGAAATATCGCGACGTCGTCCGCGATCTCTGGCGCGGCGAGGACCGCACGCTCGCCGAGTTCGCATCGCGCTTCACCGGCAGCTCCGACCTCTACGAGTCGAGCGGCCGACGGCCGTACAACAGCATCAACTTCGTCACCGCGCACGATGGGTTCACCCTCCGCGACCTGGTGAGCTACGACCACAAGCACAACGAGGCGAATGGCGATGGCGACGGTGGCGGCGAGGACCACAACCGCTCCTGGGGCTGCGGCGCGGAGGGCGAGACCGACGACGACGTGGTCCTCCGGTTGCGTCGTCGCCAACAGCGGAACTTCATCGCGACACTCGTCCTGTCCCAAGGGGTCCCGATGCTCCAGCACGGCGACGAGCTCGGGCGGACCCAGCGCGGCAACAACAACGCCTATTGCCAAGACAACGAGCTCGCCTGGACCGACTGGTCGCTCCTCGAGACCAACGCCGACCTCGTCGACTTCACCGTTGCGGTGCTGCGTCTCCGCCGGGAGCACCGGGTCTTCCGCCGCCGCCGCTGGTTCCAGGGGCGCCAGGTGCATGGGGTCGGGATGCGCGACATCGCCTGGTTCTCGGCCGCGGGCACCGAGATGACCGAGGACGATTGGAACGTGGGCTTCGCCAAGTCGCTGGCCGTCTACTTCGGAGGGGACGCGATGGCGGAGGTCGACGCCGACGGCGAGCCGGTGATCGATGACCGCTACTTCATCCTGTTCAACGCGCACCACGAGCCGATCACGTTCACCACGCCCGCCGAGGTCTGCGGCGAGCGCTGGGCGGTGGTCTTCGACACTGGCGAGCGCTGGGCCGACCAGCGGACCGTCGGGAGTGACGCGGCCTTCGAGGTGGAGGGCCGCTCGATGGTGGTCCTGCGGTGCCCGTGATCCCGCGGGCGACCTACCGGATCCAGCTCCACGATGGCTTCACCTTCTCCGACGCCGAGAATCTGGTCCCCTACCTCGCCGCGCTCGGCATCTCGCACCTCTACCTCTCCCCGATCATGCGCGCCGGGGCGGGGAGCACCCACGGGTATGACGTCCTCGATCATTCGACGATCAGCCCGGCGCTCGGTGGGGAGGCCGGATTCGAAGCCCTCGCGAGGACCGCCCGCCTGAGCAGGCTCGGCATCGTGCTCGACATCGTGCCAAACCACATGTCGATCGCGTATGGGAACGCGTGGTGGTGGGATGTGCTGCGGCACGGTCGGGACAGCTCATTCGCGCGGGCGTTCGACATCGGCTGGGAAGGCCCCAAGGCCAAGCTGCACGACCAGGTGCTCCTGCCGGTCCTGAGCGACCAGTACGGCCGCGAGGTCGACCGCGGCGCGATCCGCGTCGTGGCCACAGGCGAGGAGCTCGAGGTCCGGTACGGGGATCATCGCTTCCCCATCTCTCCCGCGTCCGCGGTGGCCCTCCGCGCCGGCACCGATCCGGGCGCGGAGCTTGACCGCCTCAACGCGGATCCCGAGGCGCTGCATGTCTTCCTCGAAAGCCAGCACTACCGCCTCGCCCGCTGGACCGTCGGCGACGAGGAGCTCGTCTACCGGCGGTTCTTCGATATCACGGAGCTCGCCGCCCTCCGGGCCGAGGATCCCGACGTCTTCGACGCGATCCACGCGGTCCCCCTGCGGCTGGTCCAGGCCGGCATCGTCGACGGCCTGCGGATCGATCACCCCGACGGCCTGCGCGACCCCGAGGGCTACTTCGTCCGACTCCGCGCGAGAGCTCCGAACGCCTGGATCGTCGCCGAGAAGATCCTCGGTCCGGACGAGCGGCTGCGCGACACCTGGGCGGTGGATGGGACGACCGGCTACGACTTTGCGGCGCTGGCGACCGGACTGTTCATCGACCCCGACGCCGAGCCGGTGCTCGACCGTTCCTATGCCGCGTTCACCGGCGAGGCCGCGACGTTCGCCGAGATCGCCCACGAGGCGAAGCACGAAGTGCTGCGGCGCTCGCTCCGCGCCGACGTCGAACGCCTCACCGAGCTCCTGGCGCGGATCTGCGAGCGCCATCGTCGGCACCGTGACCACACTCGGCGCGACGTGCAGCAGGCGATCCGTGAGTATGCGGCGCAGCTCGCTGTCTATCGGACCTATGTGCGTCCCGGATCCGCCGAAGATGCCGCTGACGTCGCGGTCATCGATGCGGCCATCGCCGCGGCGGAGGCCGCGCGTCCGGATATCGACCCCGAGCTGCTCGCTTTCGTTCGGGGCCTCGCGCTCCTACGGGTCCCGGGCGAGATCGAGACCGACTTCGCCCTCCGGCTGCAGCAGCTCACCGCGCCGGCGGCGGCCAAAGGGGTCGAGGACACGGCGTTCTATCGCTACACCCGCATCGCCGCGTTGAACGAGGTCGGGGGGAATCCCGCGCTGGTCGGGGTCGCGCCGGCGCGATTCCACGCGCGGATGGCGGAGCAGGCGACGCGGTGGCCGGCGACGATGCTCGCCACCTCGACGCACGACACCAAACGCAGTGAGGACGTCCGCGCGCGCCTGGCGGTGCTCTCCGAGATCCCGGACGAATGGAGCGCGGCGGTCTCGCGCTGGTCCGCGCGGAATCGGCGCCACCGGCGGGCCGGCGCGCCGCCGCCGTATCTGGAGTGGCTCTACTACCAGACCCTCGTCGGTGCCTGGCCGATCGACGCCGGGCGCGCGGCCGCCTACCTGGAGAAGTCCGCGAAGGAGGCGAAGCGCGAGACTTCGTGGGTCAGCGCGGACGCCGAGTTCGACGCGGGGCTCCGGGCCTTCGTCGAGGCCACGCTCGCCGATCGGGACTTCTGTGACGACCTCGCGGCATTCGTCGCGCCCCTCGTCGCACCGGGCCGGATCACCGCGCTCGCGCAGACGCTCCTCAAGCTCACCGCGCCCGGCGTTCCCGATATCTACCAGGGCACCGAGCTCTGGGATCTCTCGGTCGTCGACCCGGACAATCGCCGGCCGGTCGACTTCGCGCAGCGACAGACGCTCCTTGCCGCGCTCGACGGCCTCACCCCCGAGGCGATCCTCGCTCGGGCGGACGAAGGCCTGCCGAAGCTCCACGTCATCCGCGCCGCGCTCGCCGCTCGCGCGCTCCGGCCGGATGCATTTGCCGGCGGCCACGTCCCGATCGAGGCCGTTGGTCCGAAGGCGCAGCACGTCGTCGCGTTCACGCGCGGTGGGGCCGCGATCACGATCGTGCCGCGCCTGGTGTGGCGCCTCGACGACGACTGGGGCGAGACCCGCCTTCCCCTCCCCCCCGGGCGCTGGCGCGACGTCATCGGCGGGGGCACCGCGGAGTCCGGCCGTCTCGCCGATCTGCTCGCCCGGTTCCCGGTCGCGCTGCTGCTGCGAGCGGACAGCTCCGAATGAACGCCCCCGGCAAGGCCGGCGACGGTGACGATCTCGCGGTCTGGGCCCCCCGCGCGACGCGCGTCGAGCTCGTCGTCGGCGATCGCCGGACCACGATGCGACTGGGGCCCGGAGGCTGGGCCCAGGCACCGCGGCCGCCGGCCGGGACCGACTACCAGCTGTCGCTCGACGGCGGCGAGCCACTCCCCGATCCCCGCTCGGCGTCCCAGCCGGCCGGACCGCACGGACCATCGCGTGTCGTCGACCACGACGCCTTCCCCTGGACCGATACCGGATGGCACGGGCTCGCGCTTCCCGACCTGATCATCTACGAGCTCCACATCGGAACGTTCACCGCCGCCGGCACATTCGACGCGGCCGCGGACCGGCTCGCTGACCTCGTCGACCTCGGCGTGACCGCGATCGAGCTTCTCCCGGTCGCAGAGTTCCCGGGCGATCGCGGCTGGGGGTACGACGGCGTCGCGCTCTATGCCCCGCAGCACACCTACGGCGGACCGGACGGGCTCCGCCGTCTGGTCGACGCGGCGCACGCCCACGGACTCGCGGTGATCCTTGATGTCGTCTACAACCACCTCGGCCCGGACGGGAACCATCTTTCGAAGTTCGGGCCGTACTTCACCGAGACCTACGTGACGCCGTGGGGCGAGGCGCTGAATTTCGACGGCCCCGATTCCGATCCGGTGCGCGCGCACTTCGTCGAGAATGCCGTGTTCTGGCTCGAGCGGTATCACCTCGATGGGCTGCGGATCGACGCGGTACACGCGATCCACGACCGATCGGCGCTCCATATCTTGGAGGAGCTGGCGGCCCGCGTCGATGCGATCACGAGCGGACCTCGACGTTTCCTCATCGCCGAGAGCGACCTGAACGACCCGCGTGTCGTCACGCCGCGCGAGCGCGGCGGCTACGGCATCGACGCGCAATGGAGCGACGACCTCCATCACGCGATCCACGCGATCCTCACCGGCGAGCGCGACGGCTACTACGCCGACTTCGGGTCCGTGGCCGATCTGGAGAAGGCGCTGCAACACGCGTTCGTGTACGACGGGCAGCATTCGACCTTCAAGCGCCGGCGCCATGGGCGCGCGTTCACCGGCCTGTCCGGGCACCGGTTCCTCGGCTATAGCCAGAACCACGACCAGGTGGGAAACCGCGCTCGGGGCGAGCGTCTCGAGCACCTCGCCGGCCCAGCCAAGGCTCGGATCGCCGCCGCGCTCGTGCTCCTCTCGCCGTTCGTTCCGATGCTGTTCCAGGGTGAGGAATGGGCGGCCAGCACGCCGTTCCAGTACTTCACCCACCACCACCCCGAGCTCGGCCGACTGGTCGGCGACGGCCGCCGGCGCGAATTCGCGGCATTCGGCTGGGATCCGCTCACGGTCCCCGATCCGCAGGATCCCGCGACGTTCGAACGCTCGCGGCTGCGCTGGGAGGAGCGACCGCGGCCGGAACACGCCGCGATGCTCACCTGGTACCGAGACCTCATCGCGCTCCGCCGCAGCGAGCCGGCGCTCCGCGATGGGGACCTTGCCGCGGTCCGGACCCGGCACTCAGTCGATGGCCGCTTCGTCCTCGAACGCGGCCCGATCACCCTCGCGGTGAATCTCGGGGCGCGCGAGCTCCGTCTCGACTCGCCGGGGCGGATCGTGCTCGCCTGCGGCGGCACCAGGCTGGAGAACGGCGCGCTCGTCCTCCCCGCCCTCGCGGTCGCGGTGACGCGGCAAGGCTAGGCCGAGCGCTTCACCTTCCCCGGCCCCCCGGTCTTCGCGGTCTTCGCGGTCTTCGCGCTGCTCGCGGTCCGGAGCGGCGTCGGCCCCGTCGTCGCGGTGCGCCTGCCCGCAGCCGCCCCGCAGACCGTCTCGACGATGAGCCGGGTGACCACATAGGGATCGCAGTTCGCGTTGGGCCGCCGGTCCTCGATGTACCCCTTCTTGTCCCGTGCGACCTGCCAGGGGATCCGCACCGAGGCGCCGCGATCGCTCACGCCGTAGCTGAACTCCTTGTACGAAGCGGTCTCGTGAAGGCCGGTGAGACGCTCCTCGATCGCGTGGCCGTAGTTCTGGATGTGCAGGTCGGCACGCGTGCCAAGCGCCTCCGCGGCGGCGACACAGGCGTCGTACCCCGAGCGCATCGCCTTGGTCGAGAAGTTCGTGTGTGCCCCTGCGCCGTTCCAGTCGCCACGCACGGGCTTGGGGTAGAGGGTCGCGCTGATGCCGAAGTCCTCGGCGACCCGGTAGAGGAGCCAGCGCGCGACCCAGAGCTGATCGGCGACCTCGGGGGGCGGGAGCGGTCCGATCTGGAACTCCCACTGGCCGGGCATGACCTCAGCGTTGATGCCGGCGATCTTGAGCTCCGCGCGGATGCAGGCGTCGAGGTGCGCCTCGACGACCTCGCGGCCGAAGACCTCGTCCGCGCCGACACCGCAGTAGTAGCCACCCTGGGGGGCCGGAAATCCGTTGTCGGGAAAGCCGAGCGGCCGGGCACCCTGGAAGAACGTGTACTCCTGCTCGATCCCGAACCACGGCTCATCGGCGGAATAGCGTTTCGCGATCGCAGCGCATTCGGCGCGGGTGTTCGACACGTGCGGAGTCATCGCCGGAAGCAGGACCTCGCACATCACAAGCTTGTTGTCCCCCCCGCGGACCGGATCGGGACAGACAAAGACCGGCCGGAGGACGCAATCTGAATTCGAGCCGGGCGCCTGGTTCGTGCTCGAGCCATCGAAGCCCCAGATCGGCGGCGCCTCGCCGGTCGGGACGACCTTGCC
>JAYVCA010000106.1:0-14918 GCA_043750135.1 Chloroflexota bacterium
ATCGGCGTCGTGGCCTACTTCGTCTACAAGGCGCTGAAGCCGCTCAACGAGGTCGTCGCGCTCCTCGCCGCCGGCGCCCTCGGCACGCTCACGAACACCGCGGGGGTGCTCACCCTGGCGGTGGTCCTCACCGGCCCGAATGGCACGCCCTACCTCGCCCCGAATGTCGCGTGGGGCGTCGCGCTCACCAATGGCGTTCCCGAAGCGATCGTCGGCGCGATCATCACCCTCGCTGTCGGCCTCGCGGTCCGTGGCGCCGGACGCGCACGGAAGTCCACCGTCTAGACGACGGCCGGCCCCGGCGGGCTTTCTTCGACGCCCGCCGGGTCCAGGTCCCGTCCGCCCCTCGACGATGACGCACAATCCGCGGTCGGAGGGACCCGTGTTCGATTACCCAGCGCTCTTCCGTCTCGATGGGAAGCGCGCGCTCGTTGTTGGCGCCGGTAGCGGCATCGGTCGGGTGAGCGCAGAAGCGCTCGCGGCCTTCGGCGCCCAGGTGACCTGCGCGGACCTCGATCCTGCGGCTGCCGAGCGGACTGCCGCGGCGATCGTCGAGGGTGGCGGGGTGGCCGATGCTGTCCGCGTGGACGTGCGCGACACCGCGACGGTGGCCGATGCGGTCGCGCGCTGTGGCGTCATCGACGTCCTGGTGAACACCCCGGGGATCAACGTCCGCAAGCCGCTCCTCCAGATCACCGACGACGAGTTCGACCGCGTCATCGACACGAACTTGAAGGGCACGTTCCGGCTCATCCGCGGCGTTGGCACCGGCATGGCCGAGCGCGGGCGCGGCAGCATCATCGCGTTCGCCAGCATCCGCGCACTCACCGTCGAGCCGGGGCAGGGGGTCTATGCGGCGACGAAGGCGGGCATCGTCCAGCTGCTCCGTGCGCTTGCCGCGGAGCTGGGGCCGCGCGGCGTCCGCGCGAACGCGATCGCTCCCGGCGTGGTGGACACACCACTCACCGCACCGATCAAACAGAACGCCGAGTGGTACGGCGCGTACGCGCGCAAGAGCATCCTCGGCCGATGGGCGCGGCCGGAGGAGCTCGCCGGGATGGTCGTGTACCTCGCGTCCGATGCCAGCTCGTATGTGACCGGCGCGCTCATGATCGTCGACGGTGGTTGGACCGCCGCCGACGGCCGCTTCCAGCCCCCGCTGTGAGCAGCGGGGCCGGAACGCCCTCCCCGCTCACCCCGCTCAT
Source organism: Chloroflexota bacterium (assembly GCA_043750135.1). Classification (GTDB taxonomy): domain Bacteria; phylum Chloroflexota; class Limnocylindria; order P2-11E; family P2-11E; genus UBA4735. The sequence goes on from JAYVCA010000106.1 coordinate 1,206, forward strand.
TCGGGTCGACGGCGTCTCGGTCTCCTACCCCACCCCAGGTGGCGGCCGCGTGCCGGCGCTCCGTGACCTGTCGCTCGAGGTCCGCCGCGGGGAGTGGCTCGCGATCATCGGCCACAACGGGTCCGGGAAGAGCACGCTCGCGAAGTTGTTCAACGGCCTGGTGATCCCCGGACGCGGCACGGTGACGGTGGACGGTCTGTCGACGCGCGATCCGGCCGAGCTGCGGAAAATCCGGCAGATCGTCGGAATGGTCTTCCAGAATCCCGACAATCAGCTCGTCGCGACGATCGTCGAAGAGGACGTCGCCTTTGGTCCGGAGAACCTCGGGCTCTCGCGAGCCGAGATCGACGCGCGCGTCGCCGACGCGATCCGGATCGTCGAGATCGAGCACCTCCGGAGCCGGGCGCCCCATCAGCTTTCCGGCGGCCAGAAACAACGTGTCGCGATCGCCGGCGTGCTCGCGATGCGACCGGCCTGCGTGATCCTTGACGAGGCAACGGCGATGCTCGACCCCTCCGGCCGCGCCGAGGTGCTCGAGACCGCGAGCACGCTCCATCGTCAGGGCGTGACGATCGTCTCGATCACGCACTTCATGAGCGAGGTGCCGCGTGCCGACCGGGTCATCGTGCTGTCCGGAGGACAGATCGCGTTGATGGGCACACCGCGGGAGCTCTTCGCGATGCCCGAGCGGCTGCGCGCGCTGGAGCTCGATGTGCCGCAGGTCACGCAGATCGCCGAGCGGCTGCGGGAGCGCGGCCTCGATATCGGCGCGATCCCGCTCACCGTGGCCGAGCTCGCAGATGCGTTCGTGGCCCGGGCGATGCGATGACCGAGCCGGCCATCGAGATCCGCGACCTGTGGCACTGGTATCTCCGCGGGACGCCGCTGGAATCGGTCGCGCTGCGCGGTGCATCCTTCACTCTCGCCGCCGGCGAGGTCGTCGGGGTGATGGGGCACACCGGGTCCGGGAAGTCGACGCTCGTGCAGCACTTCAATGCGCTGCTCCGGCCGCATCGTGGGTCGGTCCGAGTGTTCGGACAGGACCTCGCCGACCGGAACTTCGACCCGCGACCGCTCCGGCGCCGGGTCGGCCTGTTGTTCCAGTTCCCGGAACAACAGCTCTTCGACCCGACGGTGGCGGATGACATCGCGTTCGGACCGCGCAAGCACGGCTGCGACCGGGCCGAGGTGCGCCGTCGCGTCACCCGCGCGATGGAGCTCGTCGGGCTCCCGTTCGAGATATTCAAGGACCGCTACACCTTCGGCCTGTCGGGCGGCGAGCTGCGGAAGGTCGCGCTCGCCGGCGTGCTCGCGCTGGAGCCGGAGATCCTGGTCCTCGATGAGCCGACCGCGGGGCTCGACCCGCGCGCGCGGCGCGAGCTCCTCGCCGCACTGCGCGGGCTGCACGACCGAGACGGCACCGCGCTCGTCTTCGTATCGCACAACATGGACGAGGTCGCCGAGCTCGTCGACCGGGTGGACGTGCTGGCGAACGGGACGACGGTCCTCTCCGGCCCGGTACGCGAGGTCTTCCGCGAGCAGGCCCGGCTCCAAGAGCTCGGGCTCGGCGTCCCCACCGCGACCGAGGTCGCGGCCGCGGTGCGCGAGCGTGGGATCGCGCTGCGTGGCGACGTGCTCACGGTGAACGATGCGGTGGAGGCGATGTGGACGAGTTCGAATTCAGCCGCAGTGTGACCGTCGGGCAATACATCCCCGGCGACTCGGTCGTCCACCGGATGGATCCGCGCGCCAAGATCATCGCGTTCATGATCATCATCGCCGGCGTCATCACCACGCCGTCGTACATCGGCAACGCCATCGCGTTCGGATTCGTGCTCGGGCTCATCGTGCTCAGCCGGCTGCCGATCTCCTACCTGGCCGGCGGGATCCGACCGGTCGTCCCGATCATCGTCGTTTTCACGGTGTTCAACTTCCTGTTCCTCGGGAACTACGACCCGACCGGGTCGGCGGTGCTCTGGCGCCAGCCGCTCGCCATCGGGCCGTATGAGTTCGCGTTCACGGTGACCGACAACTCGATGCGGCAGACCGCGCAGGGGGTCTTCCGCATCTTCGACCTCATCCTCCTCTCCAGCCTCCTGACCCTCACCACCCCGATCACGCTCCTGTCCAAGGCCGTCGAGTCGCTCCTCGCGCCATTCCGTCGCTTTCGCGTCCCCGGCCACGAGATCGCGATGATCCTCGCCATCGCCTACCGCTTCATGCCCACGGTCGCCGAGGAGCTGGAGCGATTGATGAAGGCCCAGGCGTCGCGCGGTGCGGACTTCGGACGCCCCGGACGCCTGCGCTTCGTCCAGCGCACCCGGCAGCTCATCCCAGTGACGGTCCCGCTGTTCGTTGCCGCGTTCCGGCGCGCCGAGGACCTCATCCTCGCGATGGAGGCGCGCTGCTACGTCGGCGGCGCCGGCCGGAGCGCGGTGCATCTCGGCCGGCTCGCCGGGCGCGACTGGTCAGGTCTGGCCGCTGCGGTCGTCTTCACGGGCGCGCTCTGGCGCGTGCCGTTCCCGCTGTGAGCAGGCCCCCGCTTCCCCTCGTCGCCGGCATCCGCGTCGGCCACTGGACCGACCCGGTCGGACGCACCGGCTGCACCGTCGTGCTGTGCGATCAGCCGGCGATCGCGGCGGTCGACGTGCGCGGCGGCGCCCCCGGGTCGATCGAGACCGCGCTGCTCGATCCCGCGGCCACGGTGCAGGCGGTGAACGGCATCCTGCTCACCGGCGGGAGCGCGTTCGGCCTCGCCGCCGCTGCCGGCGTGCTCCGGTACCTCGAGCTCCAGGGGCAGGGATTCGCGGTCGGGCCGGTCCGTGTGCCGATCGTCCCGGGGGCGGTGATCTTCGACCTGTTGACCGGGGACTCCGCTGCCCGGCCGGGGCCGGAGGCGGGCGCGGCGGCCTGCCTCGCCGCGACACGCGACCCCCAGGAGGGCGCGGTCGGTGCGGGCACCGGCGCGACCGTCGCGAAGCTCGCCGGGCCGGCGCACGCTCGTCCCGGCGGGATCGGGATCGCGACGGTGCGGGCCGGAGCGGCGACGGTGAGCGCGATCATCGTGACGAACGCCGTCGGGGCGATCCGGGATCCCGACTCCGGCGAATGGATCGCCGCACTGCCGGCAGGCGGCGGCGCCGGGCTGTCCGGCGCGAACACCACGATCGGCGTGATCGCCACCGACGCGGTGCTGACCAAGGCCCAGGCCCAACGCGTCGCGACCGCTGCACACGACGGCCTTGCTCGCGCGATCCATCCTGCGCACACCGACCTGGACGGCGACACGCTGTTCTGCCTCTCCGTCGGTGGTGACCTCCGGCTGTCCGCGGACCCGACGGCGGTGCAGATCGCCGCGGCCGAGGCGACCGCGCGCGCGATCGTGCGCGGCGTGCGGCTCGGCTCGCGATGACCGACGAAGCCCGCGTCCTCGCGGCGGTGGATGCGCTCGCGGATGACTGCGTCGCCTTCCTCCAAGCGATGGTCCGGATCGCGACGGTGAACCCGCCCGGCGAGCGTTATCCGGAGGCCGCGCAGCTCATCGGGGGCCACCTTCGCCGCCTGGGCTACGCCGTCGAGGAGGTGATCCCGCGCCGTGACCGGGTCCAGCATCCTCGGGTGAACGTCTTCGCCCGCCTCGCCGGGGCCGAGGCGCGGCCCACGCTCCATTTCAACGGTCATTTCGACGTCGTTCCGATCGGCGATCCGACCGCTTGGAGCCGCGAGCCGTTCGGCGCGGAGATCGCTGACGGCGCGCTCTGGGGCCGCGGGACCGGAGACCAGAAGGCCGGGATCGCCGCATCGGTGTACGCGATCGAGGCGATCCGGCGCGCCGGCATCCGGCTGCGGGGGAGCGTCGAACAAAGCGCGACCGTCGACGAAGAGAGCGGCGGATTCGCTGGAGTCGGTGAGCTGTGCGACCGCGGCTACATCGCCGCAGGACGCACCGACCACGTCATCATCACCGAGCCTCTCGGCGTCGATCGCGTCTGCCTCGGCCATCGCGGCGTCTACTGGTGCGAGGTCACCGCGCACGGCTCGACCGCGCATGGCAGCATGCCGACTTTCGGCCGCAACGCCGCGGACGCGATGGCCCGCCTGGTGACCCGCATCGACCGCGAGCTCAAGCCGCGGCTCGCGCAGCGCCGGACCGCCGTCCCGGTCGAGCCCCCCGCCGCGCGGCAGGCGTCGATCAACTTGAACTCACTGCACGCCGGCCAGCCGGCCGAGGAGGAGCAGTCACCCTGCGTGCCGGACACCGCCGTCGCGATCTTCGATCGGCGCTTCCTGATCGAGGAGCGGAGCGACGACGTACGCGCCGAGATCGCCGATCTCGTGGCGAGCGAGGCCGCGGCCGACCCGGCGATCCGCTGGTCGGTGCGCGACCTCATGCTGGTCGAGCCGACCGCGACCGCCGAGGACGCGCCCGTCGCGCGTGCCGTGCGGGCGGCGATCCGCGACGTCACCGGACGCGAGGCCCGATCGATCGCGAGCCCGGGGACCTACGACCAAAAGCATGTCGTCCGCCGGGGTGGCGTCGACGACTGTATCGCCTACGGCCCGGGCATCCTCGAGACCGCGCATCGGCCCGACGAATACGTTCGCCTCGACGATCTTCGGAACGCAACGAAGGTGATGGCCCTCGTCGCGCTGCGCCTGCTGGGAACGGTCTAGTCCGAGCCGATCGCGGTCGAGGTCTTCAGCGCCCCGACACCCGCGCGAAGATCATGGCCATCGACCCCGATCGCGCTGGGGCGCGCGAAATGCGACGAGGCGAAGCTCTCCTCCTTCACGTCGATGCGGTGGCCCATCGCGACGAGCGCGTCGCGGGTCTCGGCGGAGATCCGCGAGTCGACGAGCGTCACCGGTGACTCGCAATGGGTGCGCGGGCGGTTGACCGCGTCCTGTGGTCCGAGGCCCCAGTCGACGACGTTGGTCACGACGTGCAACATCGCACTCATGATCCGGCGCCCGCCCGGCGCGCCGGCGCAGAGCAACGGGCGATCGTCGCGCGTGATCACCAACGGCGCGATCGCCGAGAGGATCCGCTTCCCACCGGCGACCGAATTCGGGCGGCCCGGGCGCGGATCGAACCAGGTCATGACGTTGGACAGGATGATCCCCGTGCCTGCGGCGACGACGCCCGACCCGTAGGCACCGCCGTTCGTGGTGGTGAGCGCGACCATGCGGCCCTCGCGATCGACCGCGTTCACGTGCGTCGTGCAATCGCTGCTCGGGGGCATACCCGTGACGCCGGCCTGCGGGGTGGCCCGTGCGAGATCGATCGACGTGCGCGCGGCGGCGATGTGCTCGTCGGAGGTGAGGCGGTGGTACACGGCCGTACCGACGACCGCGGGATCACCGAGGTGGTGAAAGCGGTCCGCGAACGCGCGTCGTTGGGCCTCGGCGAGCAGGTGCAGGCTCGGAACGGCGAGGGACGGCGCCTGATCGAGAGCGAAGCCCTCCAGGATCCGGAGCATCTCGAAGAGCGTGACCGCGCCCGACGCGCCGTCGAGGGAGTGGATCAGGTGGCCGCGATAGCTCGCGACCAGGGGCGGCCCTTCACGGACCGCGAACGACGCGAGATCCTCCTCGGACAGCAGGCCGCCATGATCCTGGACGTCCCGCACGATCGCGCGACCGAGCTCTCCGCGATACAGCACGTTCGGCCCGACGGCCGCGATCGCGCGAAGGCTCTGGGCGAGATCCGACTGCACGAACCGGTCCCCCGGCTCGAGTCCGGTCGCGGCGTGGAGCGGCGCGCCGGACGGCTTGAGGTAGAGGCGCCGCGACGCCTCGACGGGCGCGAGGCGGTCATAGTAGGTCGCGACGGCGAGGGTGAATGACCAGTCCACGTCGAATCCGTCCGCTGCGAGCCGGATCGCGTCGGACAGTACGGTCGCCCGATCGCGGGTCCCGTACCGCTCGAGCGCGTGACAGAGCGCGCCCACCGCACCCGGGACGCCGACCGAGCGGTAGCCAACGTTCTGCGCGTTCTCCTTCGTTGCCGGCCAGCCGTACATGCCCGCCGCACCCGCGGGAAGGACCTCGTACATCTGGGGCGTTGCGCGGAATGGAGCGGCGCCGGTCCCATCGATCGTCGTCACCGTTCCGTCGGGCTGTCGGATGACGCACCAGGCCACACCGGCAAGCCCGCTCGTGGTCGGCTCGACCACGCCCATCGCGAACGCCGCGGCCACCGCCGCGTCAACCGCGTTCCCGCCGGCCGCCAGGATCCGCGCGCCGGCCTCCGCCGCGAGCGGATGCTCCGCCGTGATCATGCCGCCGCCTGAGGTGGCCTCGCTCTTGTCGATCTGCCAGACGCTCCGGGTGGACATCAGAGGCATGGTCGCAGAGTGAGAGAATGAACGGGTGAACGACGTGGTCATCCTCGGCGGGGCTCGCACCGCGTTCGGCACCTATGGCGGTGGGCTCCGCGACGTCTCGGCGACCGACCTCGGGGTCGTCGCGAGCAAGGGGGCGCTCGACCGCGCGAAGCTCGCGCCGGAGAAGATCGATCAGGTCATCTTCGGGAACGTGCTCCAGACATCAGGCGACGCCGTCTACTTCGCGCGGCACATCGGACTCAAAAGCGGTGCGCCGATCGAAGCGCCGGCGCTCACCATCAACCGGCTCTGCGGCTCCGGGCTCCAAGCGATCCTCCTTGCCGCGCAGGAGATCCGGCTTGGCCAGGCCGAGTTCGTCCTCGCCGGCGGCGCCGAGAACATGAGCATGGCCCCGCACCAGATCCGCGGTGCCCGGTGGGGTCTGCCGCTCGGCGAGCAGAAGCTCGAGGACTACCTCTGGGTCGCGCTCGTCGACAGCTACAACGGCCTGGGGATGGCGAACACCGCCGAGAACCTGGGCCGGAAATATGGGATCAGCCGCGCCGCCGCCGATGAGTTCGCCTACCGCAGCCACACGCTCGCGGCACAGGCTCGGGAGAGCGGCCGATTCAGCGAGGAGATCGTCCCGGTCGAGGTGAAGACGAAGAAGGGCCTCGCGGTGATCGACAAGGACGAGCACATCCGTCCGGACACCACGGTCGAGATCCTCGCGAAGCTGGTCGCCCGCTTCGAGAAGGACGGCACCGTTACCGCCGGAAACGCCAGCGGCATCAACGATGGCGCAGGCGCGGTCATCGTCGCGTCGGCCGGGGCCGCCGCGCAGGCCGGCATCACGCCCCTCGCCCGGATCGTGAGCGGAGGCGTGTGCGGCGTGGACCCGAACATCATGGGTATCGGCCCGGTTCCCTCGAGCCGCCAGGCCCTGAAGCGCGCCGGCCTGAAGGTCGAAGACCTGGATCTGGTCGAGATCAACGAGGCCTTCGCGACGCAGTACCTCGCGGTGGAGAAAGAGCTCGGCCTGGACCGCGCGAAAACGAACGTGAACGGCGGCGCGATCGCGCTCGGCCATCCGCTCGGCGCGTCCGGTGCCAGGCTCGCAATGACCGTGATCACCGAGCTCCACAAGCGCGGCGGCCGTTACGGCCTCGCCTCACTCTGCATCGGTGGCGGCCAGGGGGTCGCGGCGATCTTCGAGCGGGTCTAGGGACGCGACACTAGTCCGCCTCGGCGCCGGCCGGCGCGAGCGCGGCAGGGTTCTGCGCCGCCCGACGGCGCGCGCCCTCGCGGTTCACGATGAAGGCGACCGCGGCGACGATGATCACGGCGCCGATGATGACCGCGGGCGTGATCGGCTCGGCCAGGATGATCGCCCCCAGGACGACCGCCACGACCGGATTCACGTACGCGTAGGTCGCGACCTGCGACACCGGCGCGTGCTGCAGGAGCCAAGTATACGCGGTGAAGGCGACGAGCGAGCCGAACACGACGAGGTAGCCGAGCGCGAAGAGCGAACGACCCGAGTACGCCGCGACGTCAAGGTGCGCGGCTTCGCCGGTGACGAATGCGACGAAGGTGAGGACCACGCCGCCGGCGAGCATCTGCAGGCCGGTCGACGCGAGCGGATCGTGGGGCATCCGTAGGCGCGGCGAGATGAAGGTGCCGATGGCCCACGAGATCGTCGCGCCGACGAGGGTGAGCAGGCCCAGCGCGTCGGTCTGGCCGGACAGGCCGCGCGGCACGACGAGGAACAACACGCCGCCAAAGCCAAGGGCCACGCCGATGATCGTGGCGCGAGGAATACGCTCGCCGCTGATCCGACGCAGCACCTGAAGCCAGAGTGGGACGGAAGCGACCACCAGCGCGGTCAGCCCGGACGGCACCGTCCGCTCGGCCAGCACGACCAGCCCGTTGCCGCTCGCCAGGAGCAGCGTGCCGACCAGCGCCGCACCCGCGAGCTGGGCCCGAGTCACCCGGAGCGCGGCGCCCCGCCCCCGAAGGACGAACCAGACGCAGACGAGGGCTCCGGCGAACAGGAAGCGGATCCCGGCCGACAGCAGCGGGGGCAGTGTCTCGACCGTGATCGCGATCGCCAGGTAGGTCGAGCCCCACACCAGGTACACGATCCCGAGGGCGGTCCAGATCGCCAGCGGAGATGCGGAACGGCGGGCCACAGGCATCAGCTGATGCTACCGGTGCGTGCACGGACCCGGCTGTAGCGCGGCAGTCTGCGCGGATCACTCGTCACCTTCACCGGCCCACCGCCAAGAACCGAGGTCCCACGCTGATACAACGCGCGACGCGGCGACGGGTGAGATGGCCGGCGCGCGTGTCCGGACGCATACCTAGACTCGTCTGGATGGACTTCGACCTCGCCCCCGAGCAGCAGGAGATCCGCAAGCTCGCCCGCGACTTCGCCGATCGGGAGATCGTGCCCGGCGCGCGTGAGCGCGACCGCACCGAGACCTTCCCCGCCGACGTGCTCCGCATGATGGCGCCGATCGGATTCCTCGGGGGACCGGTGCCCGAGCGCTATGGCGGTATGGGCGTCGACCTCGTCAGCCACGCCCTGATCACCGAGGAGATCGGCCGCGCGGATTCGTCGGTCCGCACGACCCTCTCGGTCCAGATCTCCCTCGTCGAGCTCACGATCCTCAAATACGGGACCGAGGCCCAGAAGCAGGAATTCCTCCCGCGCCTGTGCTCCGGCGAGATCATCGGCTGCTTCGGCCTCACCGAGCCGGAGGCCGGCAGCGACGCCACGGCGCTCCGCTCGACAGCCAAGCGCGATGGCGACGACTGGATCCTGAACGGCCGCAAGATGTGGATCAGCAATGGGAGCGTGAGCAAGCTCGCGCTGGTGTTCGCCCAGGCCGATCCGAGCAAGGGCCCCAAGGGCATCACCGCGTTCCTTCTCGATCGCGAGCGGCAGCCCTACGGGAGCGCCGGCCTGCACGGGAAGCTCGGCCTGCGCTCGAGCGACTCATCCGAGCTGATCCTCGAGGACGTGCGGATACCGGACGCGAACCGTCTCGGCGAGGTCGGGCAGGGATTCTCCATCGCGATGGCCGCGCTCGATTCGGGCCGCTACTCCGTCGCCGCCGGGGCCGTCGGCGTCGCGCAGGCCTGCATCGAGGCCTCGGTCGCGTACGCGACCCAGCGGCGGTCGTTCGGGAAGCCGATCGCCGGGCACCAGCTCGTCCAGGAGATCATCGCCGACATGGTCGTCGAGACCGAAGCGGCTCGGCTTCTCGTGTGGCGCGCCGGCGACCTCAAGGACAAGGGCCGGCCCAGCACCCGCGAAACGAGCATCGCAAAGCTGTACGCGTCAGAAGCGGCGCAGCGCGCGGCCGACGGCGCGATCCAGATCCACGGCGGCTATGGGTTCAGCGATGAATTCCCGGTCGAGCGCTACTGGCGCGACGCGCGGGTGAACCGCCTTTACGAGGGCACGACCCAGATCCAAAAGCTCATCATCGGCCGGTTCGCGACCGGGATCGACGCGATCTCGTGAGCGACGAGACCGGGCGCGGCGAAGCCCAGATGAATTGGGACGAGGGCGCGGAGGCCGTGCTCGCGACGCTCGCCCGGATGGTGCCGGAAACGCTACGCGATCTTGCGAGCGGCGCGGCCCGCGGCGAGAGCGAGGCGGTGGCCGGCGATCGGGGCGCGGCGACCGTCGGGCCCGACGATGTCATCCGTGGCTGGATCAGAACGACGCCTGCCGAGCAGCGGAACGGCCTCGTCGCCGTCATCGATGATCTGGGATTCGACGTGGAGCTGTTCGCCGAGGACCTTCACGCCGGCGGCGATTGGCCCGAGGACGACCCGGACTGATCCGCGGGGACCTCTTCCGGTAGGTGTGATCGCTCACGCCGCGCGAGCGCCTCGCCGATCGTCCCCGGTGCCGCTTCCATCGCCACGTTGAACGTCGCACGTGCGTCCGCGATCGCGCCGGCCTCCCGGAGCGCGACGCCGCCGAGGTAACCGAGGAACGCGCGCTCCCCGTCGCCCAGGCCGCCGTAGCCGCTCTCGGCCGCGCGAAGCTCGCCGCGGGCCGCGTCGGCATCCCCGGCTCGTGCGGCGGCGATCGCTCGAAGCGCCGCGGCCATCGCTGCGCGAGGTGGCGTGTCTCCCTGCAGCTCCGCAACGAGCGCCGCGCCGCGGTTCCCGTCGCCGCCCAGCGCGACGAGCTCGGCCCAGGAGAGCGCGAGTCGGACGTCGAGGTCGTCGGGCAGCATCGCGGCGGCGCGGCGCGCATCGCCGGCCTTGTTCAGCGCGGCATAGCAGGCGACAAGCGTCACCACGAGGGTCCGGTCGCGCCGGAACGCCGGAGCCGCCCGCTCGAGGAGCGTCGCCGCTGAGAGTGGGTCGCCGGCGGCATACAGGAGCCGGCCGGAGGCCCGGGCGACGACCGGCAGCCCGGGGAAGCGCTCGAGGAGCGGCGCCAAAATGTCACGCGCCGCGCCATGGTCGCCGGCGGCCAGGGCGTCCTCGGCCTGCCCGAGCGAGCCGACGAACCGGGCGTGCCGAACGGCGTACCCGACCAGGCCGGAGGCGAACAGCAGACCGGCCACGGCGGCCAGCGGCGCGGCGACCGCGCTGCCCAGCGCGTACAGCGCGGCGGCGGTCAGCAGGACTCCGACAGCAGCCAGCCAGGCGGCTGCGATGGCCCGATGACCGCCCGGGGTGGACGGTCTCAGCACACCGGGCTTTTCCACACAAACCGCATCGTTCGGCCTTCCTGGGGGGTCTTATCCACCATATTCAGTCGGTTATCCACAGCTGAGGCCCTTCCGCACCGGAAGCGCCGTACGGTCTGCGTGCATCCGATTCAGGCGTCGGCGAGGAGGCCCGCGGCGATGACGACGCGCTGGATCTCGCTCGTTCCCTCGTAGATCCGGTAGATCCGGGCATCACGGTAGGCCCGCTCGATCCAGAGCTCGCGCATGTAGCCCATCCCGCCGTGGATCTGCACCGCGGCGTCGGCAACTCGTCCGAGATGCTCGGTCGCGAAGAGCTTTGCCATCGCCGCGCGATCGGTGACCCGCTCGCCACGATCCAGCCGCGCGGCGGCGTCACGGACCATGAGCCGCGCGGCGTGGATCCCGATCGCCGCGTCGGCAAGCATCCATTGGATCGCTTGATGGGTGGCGATCGGCGCGCCGAACTGCTCGCGCGATTTCGCATAGGCGATCGACGCGTCAAGCAGATGTTGCGCCGCACCGACCGCGTGCGCGGCGAGGCCCAGGCGGCCGTGGTCCAGGGTCCGTAGCGCGATGCCAAAGCCCTTCCCCTCTTCGCCAATGCGCTGACTCGCGAAGACGCGCAGCTCGTGGAAGAAGAGCTGCGCGGTGGTCGAGCCATGGAGCCCCATCTTGTCGTCGTTCGGCCCGATCTGGAGGCCGGCGGTGTCGCGCTCGACGACGAACGCGGTGATGCCCTTCGAACCGGCCGCGCGGTCGACGGTCGCGAAGACGGTGAAGAGGTCGGCGATCGGCGCGTTGGTGATGAACGTCTTCGCGCCGTCGATGACGTACCCGTCGTCGACACGACGCGCCGTGGTCCGCAGGCTCGCGGCATCGCTCCCGGCACCCGGCTCCGACAGCGCATATGCGCCGATCTTCCGGCCGGCGAGGAGGTCGGGGAGATACCGCTCGCGCAGCGCGTCGGGACCGCCGATCTCGATCGCCGTCCCACAGAGGCCGGCGGACCCGCCGATGACGTTCCACAGCGATGCGTTCGCGCGGGCGAGCTCCTCGACGGCGACGCAGTATCCCAGCTTGCCGAAGCCCTGCCCGCCGACACGTTCATCGAAGCCGATCCCGAAGAGACCCATCTCGGCCATCGAGGAAAGGACGTCGGCGGGGATCCGATCGCTGCGCTCGATCTCGTCGGCCCGTGGAGCCAGCCGCTCCTCGACGAACGCACGCACGCTCCGCTGGAGCAGCAGGAGGTCATCGGGGAGACCGGGGTCCATCAGGCCGTTCGAGTTTCCTCGGTCCGACCGGTCGGGGCGCGCTCGAGGATCTCCCTGAGCCCGGGCGGGATCCGGGTCGCCCGCTTGGTCGCGAGATCGAGCAGCACCTGGATGGTGCGGGCCTCGGCGCACCGCATGCCATCCGCCCGATCGAAGGCGTACTCAAAGGCCCACGACGAGCTGCGGATCTCACCGACGCGGACGCGGATGTCATATTCGTCGTCGAACCGAAGGGGCGCCTGATACCGGACGCTGGCTTCTCCGATCGTGAAGTCGACGCCGCGGTCGATGAGATCTCGCCCGTATTCGATCCCGAGCGCGCGAAGGTAGGCCACCCGCCCGACCTCGGCGAACAACAGGTAGTTCGCGTAGTAGACGACCCCCTGCATGTCCGTCTCGCCGAAGCGAACGCGCTGCCTATGGACGAACGGAGCGAACGGATGGTCCATCGGGGTCAGCCTAGGAGGTCTGGCACATCCCCTGCACGGCAGCCCGGTATGAGAACACCAGACGACCGCGCCCACAGCACCACCGAGACCGAGCGCCTCGACCGCCCGCCGCAACGGGTCGAGCGCGTCGAGACCGTGACCACGCCTATCGTCACGCCGCCTGGCCAGGTGAACGTGAACGCCGGACGGAATGACCCGGTCTGGACGGTGACGCGGGTCGTCGTGCTCCTCTTCACCGTGCTCGAGGTGATCCTCCTGGTCAGATTCATCCTGAAGTTCGCCGCGGCGAACCCGGATCAGCCGCTGGTCGCAGCGCTCTATAACGTCACGGAGCCCCTGGTGCGGCCGTTCCAGGGCATCTTTGGAGTGGTGACATCGCCGGTCGTGGTGGACATCCCCGCGCTCCTGGCGATCCTCTTCCTCTTCGGCATCGCGGCGCTCATCGTCGCGCTCGTCCGGGCCATCGCCGGCCGTACCGCCTGAGGTCCGCCCGCACATCAGGCGGCTCAGAACGTCAGCGCGCGGCTACCCGGATCTCATCGAGCGTGCGGGGATCGTCGAGCGACGAGGTGTCCCCGAGATCCGTCGACCCCAGATACGCGCCGCGAATGAGCCGGCGGAGGATCTTTCCGTTCCGAGTCTTCGGTAGCTGGGCGACGAACCGGATCGCTTTCGGGCGGAGCGGCTTCCCGAGCTGCTCGGCGATCCGGTCGGAGACCGCGACCGCGAGCTCCGGCGATGCCTCGTGCCCCGGACGAAGGACCGCGAACACGACGATCGCCTCCCCTTTCAGCTCATCCGGCACGCCGATCGCCGCAGCCTCGCTGACGGCGAGATGCGCCACCGCCGCCGATTCGACTTCCGCCGGGCCGACGCGCTTTCCCGCGATCTTCAACGTGTCGTCGCTGCGCCCTTCGATGTACCAGAAGCCCCGGTCATC
>JAYVCA010000107.1:0-7564 GCA_043750135.1 Chloroflexota bacterium
TGGAGAACAGCACCGACGCCGGGAGCGTGTTCATCCTGGCGCTGCCGCTTGCCGACCAGCAGCCAGCGGCGTCCGATCCGATCCAGCGGCCGTAAACGAGCTCTCTGAGTCCCCGCGTAGGAGCGGGGCCGCTCAGCCTGAATTGACCGAGCGCTCTGAGACCGTCTGCGTCGGCGCGATCAGGAAGATCCAGATGTCCCAAACGATGTGGCTGGTGATCAGCGCGGCCATCGGAGCCCCGACGGCCGCCCAGATCGACCAGTAGATCCCGGCGATGGTGGCCGCGCCGATGAGGGCCGGGTTCCCGGTGACCAGGTGTGCGCCGCCATAGGCCCCGGCCGCCAGCGAGCTGCCCGGGATCGCACCGAACCGGCGCATCGCCGAGCGCTGGATGAGGCCGCGCCAGAACAGCTCCTCCGCCGGACCCACCACCGCACCCAGTCGAAGCGCGATCTCTTCCTTTGGCCGCAGGTGGCGCAGCTGGTAGATGTCGCCGATGTTCTCGTCGCCGGCCGGCAGGATCCGACGGGCCATCCGATCCCCCACCTGAAAGATCCCGTAGAGGCCGGCTGCGATCACGAGTCCGAGAGCGACGTCCCGCCCGCGGACGCGCGGCCGCTGCAGCGACACATCGCTGGCGATCGCGAGCGTCCCGAGGATCGCCCCGGTGTTGGTCATCCGTTGCCAGAAGCGCGCCTTCGGGCCGCGGAAGGTGAGGGCGAAGGCGCCGTAAGCGACCCCGAGTCCGAGGGTCGCGAGCCTCACCGAACGACCGCCGCGAGGACGAGCCCGAGGACGAGCAGCAGGCCGAACGTCGCGTGGAGCTGGGCGGTCTCGAGATCGATCATCGCGATGGCGCGCTGCTGGCCGCTCGCGCCAAGCTCTGACGCGCGCAGCGCACGCACCAGGAGCGGCAGCGAGAGCACGGCGAGGAGCGTGTACGCCGGCAGCACCGCGAGCGCGACCGAGACCGCGAGCGCCATATACGCGGCGACAACGAAGCCCACGTACCAGTAGTGCGCGACACGCCGGCCGAACCGGGTCGAGAAGGTCACCGCGCCCATGCGCGCATCTTCGCTGAGGTCTCGCCACTCGTTCCCGTGAAGAATGGCGACCACGAGGAGTCCGACCGGGATGCTGAGGACGACCGAGCGTGGGTCAAAGAAGCCAGCGACGACGTACTGGGCCCCGACGACCATGAGCGTCCCCATCAGCAGGAACACCAGCGGCAGCCCGAGCGCCCGATATTTGTACTGGAACGGCGGCGCGGTGTACGCGTAGCCGCCGACGAGCCCCGCGATGCCGAGCGCCGCGACCGGCCATCCGCGGGCGGCGATGAGCGCGATACCGATGACCGTGGCGAGCGCGAACGCGGCGGCGGCGACCCCAAATGCCCCGCGCTCGGTCACCCGCCCGGCGACGATCGCATGGCTCGCTCGTGGCGAAATGATCGTGTCAATGCCCTTGCGGACGTCGTAGATCTCATTGATGACGTTCGTCCCGACGTGGAGCGCGACGCCGGCGACGAGCGCCATGACGAACAGCGGCAGGTTGAACGCGCCGTCGATCGCCGCAAGCGCACCGCCGGCGCTCACCGGGACGACCGAGGCGGTGAAGCTGAACGGCCGGGCGATCTCGTACGCGCCCTTCACCTTCCGCCAGGCCTGTTCGACGGGCGTGAGGCGCTGCTCGTCGAGAGTCGCGCGCTGGGCCCGGACGGCGGCGACCTCGCCCGCCCGCCCGTAGCTCAGGGCGGCGCGGAAGACGAGATCGATCTGATCGGTGTCCTGGACGATCGGCTGCAGCAGCGGAACCTGCATCCCGGCCTCGTGGTACTCCCAGGCGCGTGCGGCCACCTCGTCAGGCGAGCCACAGAGAAGGAAAGCGTCGAGCAGCTCGTCGGGAATGAGCGACTGGGCGGCGTGATAGTCCTCGGCCCGCCAGGCCGCCGCGATCCGGTCGCGGAGCGTCGGATCGAACCCCGCGCGCTGCAGCGTGATGTCCGAGAGGATCGACATCATGTAGATGACGAACGGCTCGCGCTTCGCGCGGTTCAAGGCCTCGCGGCGCGTGGTGTCGACGAGCGTGAGGAGATAGCCGGAGGTCTCGATCGCCTTGACGTCGCGCCCCGCCTCTTTGGCCGCGGCGTGCATCCGCTTGATGAGCGTCTTGAAGCCGGGGATCGATTCGGCGGGCCGCGCGAGATAGCCGTCCGCCTTCTGGCCGGCGAGCCGCATCATCGGCGTTCGGTACGCCGCGATGAAGACCGGCACCCGATGGACCGGAGCGAACATCGGCTGGATCGGCGGAAGGCCCTCCCTGCCGGCCGGCAGCCGCTCCCCCGCCCAGAGGGCGCGGACCGTGTCGATCGCCGCGCTCACTTTTGCGACACCCTGGTCCGGGGTGTAGGGGATGCCCATCTGGCCGAGCCGGAGCGGAAGGCCGGTCCCCATGGCGAGCGCGATGCGCCCGGGGGCCATCTCATCGAGCGCGCTCACGGTCATGGCGATGAGGACCGGATCGCGGGTGAACGGATTGAGCGCGCCCAGACCGACCCGGATCTCGCCGACCTGCGCCGCGACGGCGGTCGCATAGGTGACGGCGTCGCGCTCGAAATAGGAATCGTGGAACCAGACCGACTCGATGCCGGACGCGCGGGCCCGCTCGGCCCATTCGACGACGTCCGAAACGCTCCCGCGGGCCGCCAGCCCGATTCCGACCCTGCGCGCGAGCTCAGCCACATTCGGTCTCCTATGCAGGTCTACGAATCATTGTGAGGGCTGGATCCCTGACCACCGGTGCGGTCAGATGCCCGGGACCGCCCCGCACGCGAGCGCCACGGCGGCGCCGGCCAGGGCTTCGGTGCAGGCGGTGGCGTTCTCATTCGCCAGGTCGGACAGGCAGGCCTCGCGCATCGCGTTCGAGTGTCCGGCGATCGGTCTCTCGGTCACCGGGAACCGGATCCAATCCGTCGGCAGCTTCTGCGACACATTCCCCAGATCCGTCGACGCGGTCACGAGCGTGCCCCGCTCCGGTGTGACCCCGTGCTTCTCCAGCTCGGCGACGAGGAGGTCGCCGATCCGTGCGTCCGCCGTCACCGGGTCGTAGAGCGGCATGTCGGTCACGATCTCGACCGTCGTCCCGGTCTGCAGGGCCGCGCCCTGAGCGATCCGCTCGAACGTCGCGATCAGCTCCTGGAGGAACGCGGGATCCTTGGCCCGGATGCCGAACACCGCCTCGGCTCGGGCCGGGATGACGTTGCGCGCGAGGCCACCATCGGTGATCACCCCATGCACCCGCGCGTCGCTCGGGAGCATCTGCCGCCAGCCATCGATGCCGGTGAACAGCCGGATGACGGCGTTCAGCGCGTTCCGGCCCTGCTCGGGCGCGGAACCGGCATGCGAGGCGATGCCATGGAAGACGACCTTCTTCCCGATCACGCCAAGCCCGGTCGCGCTCACGACCCACGCGGACTGCGACGACGGATGGGACGAGAGGGCGGCGGCGACGTGATCGAACCCGCCCGCTTTCAACAGGTCGATCTTCCCGCCCCCGTGCTCCTCGGCGGGCGTCCCGATGAGCTCGATACCAAGCTTCAGATCCGTTGCCGCAGCGGCCAGGAGGAACGCGCCGACATTCGTCATCGCGATGAGGTTGTGCCCGCAGCCGTGGCCGACGCCGGGAAGCGCGTCGTATTCGGCGAGGAGCGCGACGGCCTTCCCCGGCGGGCCGGCGTGGGCCCGGAACGCGGTCGGCAGTCCACCGTATCCACGCTCGACCGCGTGCCCGTGGGCCTCGAGGAGCGCGCAGATCCGCTCGGCCGAGCGGTGCTCCTGGTACGCGGGCTCCGGATCGGCATGGATCGCGCGCGACAGCGAAATGAGCTCGACGCGAAGGCGCTCGTTCACGGACGAGCCCGAAGTGAGGCACGGACGCGGGCGTCGGTCGCGACGCGCAGGGCGACGGCGGCGAGTGCCTCGGCGGTCGCGAGGCCGGCCTCGTGAGCAAAGTCGCTGATGCTGGCCTCGGTCATTTTGATCGAGTGTCCCGGGACGTCCTCGGTGGAGACCGGGAAGCCGATCGCCGCGGTCGGCCAGCGCTGCGAGACATTGCCGAGGTCGGTCGAGGCGGTCACGAGGTTCCCCTGCCGCAGCGGCGCTTTTCCCTGACGCGCAAGATCCGCAGCGAGAAGCCGCGTCAGGACCGGGTCAGAATCGGTGGGCTCGTACAGCCTCATCTCTTCGCTGATCTCCGCGGTGGTCCCGGTCTGGAGCGCACAGCCGTCGACGATGCCGCGGAACGTCGTGATCATCTCGCGGAGCACATTCACGTCCGCGGCCCGCAGGCCAATGACCGCCTCGGCATACGACGGGATGATGTTGGCCGCGGCGCCGCCGTTGGTGATGATGCCGTGGATCCGGGCGTCGCTCGTCAGGTGTTGTCGCCAGCCGTCGATGGCGACGAATAGGCGTACTGCGGCCGACAGAGCGTTCCGGCCCTCCTCGGGGGACACCGCGGCATGGGCCGCGAGACCATGGAAGCCGATCCGCAGATTCACGATGCCGAGCGTCGTCTGGCCGACACCCCACCAGTTGCCCCCGGGGTGCGACGAGAGGACGGCCACCGTTTCTGCGAAGACGCCGGCCTCGATGAGGTCGAGCTTTCCGCCGCCAGACTCTTCAGCCGGTGTGCCGATGAGCTCGATCCCGATATCGAGGTCGTCCCCCTGCTCTGCCGCTCGCAGAAAGGCGCCGACGGTGCTCATCGCGATGAGGTTGTGTCCGCAGCCGTGACCCACGTCCGGGAGCGCGTCGTACTCGGCAAGGATCGCGACCGCCTTCCCGACCGGGCCGATGCGCGCGCGAAAGGCTGTTTCGATCCCGCCGCAATTGCGGTCCACCGCGTGGCCGTGCCGTTCGAGGAGCGCGGCGATCCGCGTCACCGCACGGTGCTCCTGGTAGGCCAACTCGGGCTCACCGTGGATCCCGCGGGAGAGAGCGATGAGATCTTCGCGTAGTGGACCGCTCATCGGCATGGCTGCTATACTGCCCTGCGACGCGCATCTCTTCCTTTCGCTTCCCGGGCGTGGCGCCGCAGGACCTTCGCCCCCGGCCAGCGAACCCCTCTCACATTGGTCCCAAAGACGGATCCCAACAACGGGATCCTGAGCAACCGGATCGCGAGAACCGCACAGACGCAAGGAGCACACACCGCATTGGAAAACCCAGAAGTCACCTCCCCACAGCCTGAGGACGCCTCCGCGTCCCTCCCGAAGGAGAACGTCGAGCGCGTCGAGGCCGCCCCCCGGCCCCGACCCGAGCGCCGCCCGATGCGCGCGCGCGGCGGCACGAATGGCGGCGGCGGCACGAGTGGCGGCGGCGGCACGAATGGCGGCGCCAGCGCGACCGGCGGCGACGAGACGGCGAACGGGAACGGCGCGGCGACCGCGGTCGCCGAGGGACCCGTTCCGGCCGCGGCGCGCCAGCAGCCGGAGGCTGCCCCACAGCGAAAGTGGTACGCGATCACCGAGCTCACCGAGATGAAGCCGCAACAGATGCTCGAAGTCGCGAAGGATCTTGGCATCACCGACCTCGCCGACGCGGCGACGCAGGACGACATCATCATGCGCATTCTTCAGGCCCAGACCGAAGCGCAGGGCAACATCTTCGCCCAGGGGATCCTCGAGATCGTCGAGGATGGATTCGGCTTCCTTCGCCGGGCAAACCTGCTTCCGTCGCCGCAGGACGTGTATGTCTCGTCGAGCCAGGTCCGCCGGATCGGCCTCCGGACCGGCGACTTCGTCACCGGTCAGACCCGCCCGCCAAAGGACTCGGAGAAGTACTTCTCGCTCCTGCGGGTGGAAGCGGTGAATGGCATCGATCCGGAGCAGGCGCGCCGTCGGCCGCTGTTCGAGAACCTCGTCCCGGTGTTCCCGGATGACATGTTCGACCTCGAGATCGAGGGCGCGAACCTTTCCCAGCGGCTCATCAACCTGGTGAACCCGCTCGGCAAGGGCCAGCGCGCGCTCATCGTTTCGCCGCCGAAGGCTGGAAAGACGACACTTCTCAAAGACATCGCCAACGGCATCGCCGGCAATCACCCCGAGGCGCACATCATGGTCGTGCTCGTGGGTGAGCGGCCGGAGGAGGTGACCGACATCCGCCGCTCGATCAAAGGGGAGGTATTCGCCTCGACCTTCGACGAGCCGACCGAGAACCACACGCGTGTCGCCGAGCTCGCCCTCGAGCGTGCCAAGCGCCTGGTCGAGAGCGGCCGCGACGTCGCGATCCTCCTTGACTCCATCACCCGCCTCACCCGCGCGTACAACCTCGCCGTGCCGACTTCGGGCAAGACCCTTTCCGGCGGAATGGACCCCGTGGCGCTCTATCCGCCGAAGCGGTTCTTCGGCGCGGCCCGCAACGTTGAGCACGGGGGGTCGCTCTCGATCTTCGCCACCTGCCTGGTCGACACCGGCTCGCGGATGGACGACGTCATTTACGAGGAGTTCAAGGGCACCGGCAACTCCGAAATGATCCTCGACCGCAAGCTCCAGGAGCGGCGAACATTCCCCGCGATCAACATCCCGGCGTCCGGCACCCGTCGCGAGGAGCTGCTGCTGGCCCCCGACGTGATGCGCCAGGTCATCCTCCTGCGGAAGATGCTCTCGGCCGTCGGCCAGGTCGAAGGGACCGAGCTCCTCATCCAGCGTCTGGCGAAGACGAAGACGAACAAGGACTTCCTCGCGGCGATCGCCAAGTCGATGGAGTCGGACAAGAACTAGTCATCCACGATCCGCGCTAGAGGTCGCCGGTCAGGCGGGGGTGGCCTCGCGCATCAGCTGGATCATCTCGCCGCGGGCCGGACCGGGCCGCGCCGGCGTGGGCATCGTCTTCCGCCGCTCCGCCATGAGCGCCGCGGCACGCTCCAGGAGTGGACGGTCCGCGGGCAGCGCGTCGATCGGATCGAGAAGCTGCTGCCGCCGGTTCGTCGCGCGAAAGACCTCGCGATCCACCGCGCCGGCGGGAAAGAGCACCGCCTGAAGGAATAGCGGGAAGTCCGCATCGGCGCGCGTCGGATCGCCGGCCTCACCGCGCCACATTCGCAGCCGGGCGCGATCGGCCGCGATCGAGGCGCGCACCCAACCCGCGGCCTGGACGCCCGCGGTCGCATCGAACGCGAGGGCGAGGGCGCGGAGATCGGCGCCGTGGCTATCGGTCAGCTTGGCGAGCGCGACGGCCTGAGCGAGCGCGATCGACAGACCCCAGCCCCAAGACGGGTTCGTATGCGCGAGCGCGTCGCCGACCGGCTGCAGGCCGAGCGCGACCGGCTCACCGTCCACGACGAGGGAGCGGAGCACGTTCCGCAGCTCGCCCATCGGCATCACCCCGGTCAGTGGCTGGCTGACCCCGGGCGCCACGAGGGGCGCGATCGGGGTGATCGATCGGGCGGCGGCCATGAATGCCGGCTCGTGCCGCACTGCGCGAAGGTCGGTGTCGTGGGCCCCCGGGCTGAGCGCGAGCGCCCAGGTGTCAGCCTCGCCGGGGAAGGTCGCGAACCCCATGTA
>JAYVCA010000108.1:0-2990 GCA_043750135.1 Chloroflexota bacterium
AACGAGTCGGTCGACACCGGTCCACTCTAGGTGCAACGCCCGCGCCGCTCCGGTCATTCCGGCCGACCGGGATGCGACACACTTCGCGCGTGGCGACGACCCTCCGGATCCAGCTCCGTACGATCGCGCGCCGGCTCGCCCGGGAGTACGGCGACCCGCCGGCGCCGCGGCGCTTGCCGCCGCTCGACGAGCTGATCCTCACCATCCTCTCGCAGAACACCAACGACACCAATCGAGATCGCGCCTACGCCGATCTCCGACGGATCTTCCCGACCTGGGACGACGTCGCCGATGCCCCGATCCCGGCGATCGCCAACGCGATCCGGAGCGGCGGTCTGGCGCCGACCAAGGCGCCACGGATCAAACAGGTGTTCCGTGCGCTGCGCGCCGATGGTGTCGCGCTCGATAACCACGCCCTCCGCGGACTCGACGACCAGGCGCTCTGGGATCGGCTGATCGCCCTTCCCGGGGTGGGACCGAAGACCGCTGCCTGCGTGCTGCTGTTCTCGCTTGACCGGCCGTTCTTCCCGGTCGACACCCACGTCCATCGCCTCGCCATCCGCCTTGGGCTCGTGCCACCGAAGGCCACCGCGATCGCTACGCAGGCTCTCGTGCAAGAGGCGATCGCGCCAGCCGATGTCTATCCGGCGCACCTGAACCTCATCCGGCACGGTCGTCACGTCTGCGTCGCGCGCCGTCCGCTCTGCTCCGCGTGCGTGCTCGCCGACCTTTGTCCGCGCGTCGGGGTCAGCGAGGCTCGCTAAGGATCGGCTTTCGCCTCCGCTCCAGCGGAGATGCAGGAGTAGCAATCCGGTCTCTGCCAGGCCGCCCCCGGTCGCCGACGGTCCTGCTCCACGCCTCCACTGCGCCTCGCCCCAGGCGAGGGGGGCCTTGTCCGTTAAAGGTCTGTGAAGAAAGCCAATTCACCCGCCCTGGCTATATCGATCAGCTTGCTTGCCCGTTACAACCGCTGCGTGCGCTCCCAGCTCGCCAGTCTGTTCCTCGCCTGCCTCGTGACCGGGGGCAGTCTTCCCCTGAGCGCGTCGACCGCGCAGGCGGCCGTCGCGATCAGCGACCTCGGGGCCCGTCTGGACGCGGACAGCGTCGGCTTCAGCGGCGCCGCCGGCATCGCGGTCGCCGATGCGGCGACCGGCTTCTTCTATGGGCACGATCCCGACCGCGTGTTCCCCTCAGCCTCGCTCTACAAGCTCGGCGTGATGGTCGAGGCGTATCGAGCCGCGGCTGCGGGGCAGCTCTCGCTCGACACCACCACGCTGACCATCGGGTCCGAGGACCTCACCGACGACGGCTACTACACGCCGGAGGGCGTGACCCTGACCGTCCGTGACGCCATCGAGCGGATGATCACGATCAGCGACAATTCGCCCGCGATCGCGCTGGTCGATCTCCTTGGCGCGCCGACGATCGACGCGACGGTCGCGTCGCTCGGTCTCACTGACACGCGACTGAATTTCTACCGGACGACCGACCGTACGGCGGACTACAACACCACCACGGCGCGCGACATGACCCGGCTCTTCATCGGGCTGATCAAAGGCGCCGTGGTCTCCCCCGCGGCGAGCGCCGAGATGCTCGGCGTACTCGACCGTCAGCGGGTGAATGACCGATTGAGCTCCGGCTTCCCGGCGGGCACCCGGTTCTCCCACAAGACCGGAGATCTCGACGGCGTCATGCACGACGCCGGGATCGTGTGGACGCCGAGCGGTCCGCGGGTCGTCGTCGCGCTCACCGCCGACTATGCCGATCGCGATGCCGCGATCGCGCTCGATGGCCGGATCGCCGCTGACAGCTTCGTCGCCCAGATCTCCCGCTTCTCCGCGTCCCTCGTGCTGGCGCCCGCCCCGGTGGCGGCGCTGTCGATGCGCTCGGATGAGGTGATCAGCCGTCCCGTTCAGGTGACGAACACGTCGAGCTTTACCTGGAGCGGTGCGGAGCTCGGTGCCCACTGGAGGTCCCGCGATGGCCTGCTGATCCGCTGGGACGGCCTGCGCACGCTACTGCCGAACCTCGCGCCCGGACAGAGCGCCACGGTGAGCGCGCGCGCGTTCGTTTGGGTCGGCGCCGGAAGCTACACGCTCGAATGGGAGCCGCTCATCGAAGGAGTGGCCTGGTCTGGCGACAAGCTCGCGCTGCCGGTGACGATCGACAAGAGCACCGCGCTCCAGGCGCGGCTCGCGCCGGCGGGTGCGGCCCCGCTCTCGGTCCCGGCCGGTGCGACCTTCCCGATGGCGATCAGCGTCACCAACGCCGGCACACAGCCTTGGACCGCGACGATGACGCCTCCGCTGCGCCTCGGCTACCACTGGCGCAACGCGATCACCGGCGCGGTCGTGATCTGGGACGGCGGCCGCGCGGTCCTCCCGGCGCTTGTTCCGGCCGCCACCGCGACGGTGATGGCTACGGTCATCGTGCCGACGCTGCCGGGCACGTACATCCTCGAGTGGGACCTCGTCATCGAAGGCGTGAGCTGGATGTCAGCGACCGGCGAGCCGACCTTGCGGAGCGCGCCGATCACGGCGCGCTAGCCACTCGTCCGATCAGCCCTGCCGTTCGCCGCGCGGCAGCAAGCGGGCGAAGTCCGCCGGCTCGACGTCGTCGTCGTTCAGATCGGGAAAGAGGCGGACCCCCGCCGCGGTGTAGGCCTTGGCGACGAATTCGCCGCAGGAGTACGCGCCGAAGCCGTGATAGTGCAGCCGCAGCCGAGTGACGAAACGGTCGACGAGGATCACCAGGAAGTCCAGCCGGTCGAACTTTGACCCGATCTTCGCGCGGGCCCAGTCGAGCGCGAACTGACCCTTCCCCTCGGGCGCCGGGATCACGCTGAAGGTGTGACCGCCTTCCTTCGTTCGGAGGTCCCGGCGAACGACCCCCCGCTGGCGGGCCTCGATGGTGAACGTCTCACCCTCGAAGATCGCGACGTGGTAGTAGCTCGATCGGGTGACGAGGCTGATGATCGCGCCGAGGCCACC
>JAYVCA010000109.1:0-3166 GCA_043750135.1 Chloroflexota bacterium
CGACGTGCCAAAGAGAGATCTCCCCGTTGCAGGATCGGCCCGCCAGAGGCGGGCGGCAGAGGCCCAGTCTACCGTCGCCGCAGGCTGTCCCGCCACGCGGCGTAGGCGGCCTCGGCGTTCATCCCGAAGGCGCTGGTGAATGCCTCGGGGAACGGCGCGCTGCGGCCGGCCTCCCATGCCGCGACCACCTTCGCCGCCCCGTGGGTCGCGGCGAGGTACCGCACGAACGACGACGCCTGGGCGTAGCCGGCAAAGAACTCGATCGCGTCCTTTGGCCCGGAGATCAGATGCTCGAGCGTCCAGAACGCGTTCGCGGCGACGATGCGGTCAAGCTCCGGCTGCCGGCGGTCATCGGTGAGCCAGAGCGGCAGTCCCTCGCTGAACGGGAACGGCCCGGCGCCGCGGGTGAACAGCAGGACGTGGGCGATCTCGTGCGTCACCACGGTCTTCGACCACGGACCGGCGTCATCCCCGCCAGCGATGGACGACTGCGACGAGAGGAACGTGATCAGCGTGCCGTTCGTGTAGGCCGAGGCGAGCGGCGGAAGATCCGGGACGACGGTCGGCGCGAAGGCCAGGGTGATCGCGACCGTGGGCCGGTACGGCTCGCCAAGGACCGCGACGAGGGCGCCGATCGCGTTCTCGGCATACCCCAGGGCCGTCGCGGCCTGCTCGGCGTCGATCGCCCGCGAACGCGTGACGAAGCGCGCGCCTGAGACGACGATCTCTTCGCCGAGCGACGAAAGCGCCGGCTCGGTGAATCGCGCGGTCTCGCCGCTGCCGTCAACGAAGTACCGCAGTCGCCGGCTTCGACCCTGGCTGTCCCGCTCGACGACGTTCACCACGCGAAGTGCGCCCACGGTGTCGAACGAGACGAACGAACGGCGATCAGGCACCAGGAGCACGCCGGACGCTGCGATCTCGGCCTGGGCGCGCTCGCGGAGCCGGAACGCCGGGGGGGCATCGACCGCAGTGAGCTCGACTGCGGCCTCGGCGTTCTTCGCCCGCCAGGCGTCATCGCGACGTCCAAGGAGTCCGAGGACCGCGGCGATCTCCGGGTCGGCGGTCGGGGTGGGCAGCGGCCGCACGATCGCTGCCGATGCGAGCGGCGCGGTCGCGATCGGAGTCACCGCACCGGAGCACGCACTGAACAGAAGGGCGAGCAGGAGGCTCGCGACACGCCGGCTCATCCGAGCGTGCGGTAGACCGCGAGCGTCTCGGCCGCGGCGCGGTCCCAGCTGAACGCCGCGGCGCGCGGTCCGGCCTTCGCGCGAAGCGCCGCAGCGAGGGCGGGGTCGTCGAGGAGTCGCACGAGCGCGTCACCGAGGGAATCCGGGCCTGGCTCGACCAGCAGACCCGCCTCGCCCACGACCTCGGCGACCGCGCCGGCCCGGTAGGCGACGACCGGAGTTCCGCAGGCGAGCGACTCGAGCGCGGTGAGGCCAAAGCCCTCGAAATGAGCCGGGTGCAGCAGGCACTCGGCGCCGGCGTAGAGCGCCGCGAGCAGGCGATCGTCGACGTTCCCGGTGACCACGACCTTGGCCGGATCGAGACGGGACCGCTCGAGCGCGACCCGGAGGAACGAAGCGAGCTTCCCCAGCGTGCCGACGACGACCAGGCGCAGTCCGGAGTCGCGGCTGGCCGCGCGGGCGAACGCGGAGAACAGCGCGTCCATGTTCTTGCGCGGATCGAACTGGCCGACGTAGATGACGTAGCGCTCGCCCTGCGCGGACACGCCGATCCGCGCGCGCGCGGCATCCCGTTCGGCGGCGGTCACGGCCGTGGCGAACGCCGGATCGACCGCCTCGGGGATGACGCGCACGCGCTCCGCCGGGATCCGGAGGCGCTCGATCACGTCGCGGCGGGTCGCCTCGGAGACGGCGATGATCGCGTCCGCTCGCCGGGCCAGCGCGTATTGCCAGGCGTGGCCGATCCGGCTGTACGGGAGCCGAAGATAGTGCTCGGGCCAGTGGAGGGGGGCCAGATCATGGATCGTGAGCATGACCGGCATGCGCCGGACCGCGGGCAGGCCAAGCTGGACCGAGTGATAGAGGTCGCCCTGCCCGGCCAGCTCGAACGGAAGCAGGAGCGGGTCGAAGGCGAGCATCGACAGCTCCGGCCGGCGGAGTCGCACGGTCGCGCGCACGCGGTGCGGGGGGAGCGGCGAAGGGGCAGCCGGCGCGAAGCTCCGGAGGGTGAGGAGCGTCCACTCGATATCGGCCGGCGCGTGGCGGGCAAAGCCGGCGAGAAGGTTGCGGGAATACCGCCCGATGCCGCGCGTGCGGCTCACGGTCTGGAGATGGCGCGCATCGAAGATGACCCGCATGGACCTCGTAGAGTACGGGCGAGCCCGTGATCTCCATTGTCATCCCCACCTACAACGAATCCGGATCGCTCCCGACGCTCGTCGAGCGCCTCGCGGTGGCGCTCTCTGGCCGCGACTGGGAGCTCATCGTCGTCGACGACGGCTCGCCCGACGGGACCGCCGACCTCGCCGCGGCGATGGCCCCCCGGCTCCCGGTGAAGGTCGTCCGGCGACCGGGCAAGCTCGGCCTGGCGAGCGCGGTCCTCGATGGCTTCAAGGCCGCGAACGGTGAGGTCTTGGTCTGCATGGATGCCGATCTCTCGCACCCGCCGGAGGTCGTGCCGCACCTGGTCGACGCGCTCGCCGACGGTGCCGAGCTCGCCGTCGGGAGCCGGTACGTCGCCGGCGGCGGCGTCGAGGACTGGCCGCTGAGACGGCGGGTGGTATCGCGCGTCGCCTGCCTCATGGGGAACGCGCTCGTCCCGGTCCGTGACGCGACGAGCGGCTTCTTCGCGCTCCGCCGGTCGATCATCGACGGGGTGCGGCTGAATCCGATCGGCTTCAAGATCGGCTTCGAGGTCATCGCCCGCGGCCGCTACACCGCGGTCGTCGAGGTCCCGTACACCTTCCACGACCGTGAGCATGGCTCGTCGAAATTCGGCCGACGCGAGATCGCGCAGTACGTTCAGCAGCTCGGCCAGATCGCTCGCGATAAGGCCCTCCGAAGGATCTGATGCGGGTCGGCGACCTCGAGCTCCGCCCCGCCAGCCTCGACGACGCGGCCATCGCCGCCGATGTCGAGACTGAGAGCTGTCCAGAGGATCCCGAGGATCCGCAGATGCTGCGGCACTGGTGGTCGCT
>JAYVCA010000110.1:0-10003 GCA_043750135.1 Chloroflexota bacterium
CGTCGCGACGTCGTCGACCGCCTCGCTGCCGCGATCGAGTCGGTCCCGGGCGTCCGGCTCCTTGATCGGACGAGCGACCGTGATCACAACCGCTCGGTCTTCACCTTCGCCGGCCCCCCCGACGTCGTCGCCGCCGCGGCGCAGGCACTCGTGCGCGTGGCGTACGCCGAGATCGACCTGCGCACGCACACCGGCGCCCATCCGCGTCTTGGCGCGGTCGACGTCATCCCGTTCGTCCCCCTTGCCGGCGCGACGATGGACGAGTGCGTCGCGCTGGCGAAGGACGTCGGCACGAAGATCGCTGCCGAGCACAGCGTGCCGGTGTACTTCTACGCCCGGGCGGCCTCACGGCCGGAGCGGGCCCGGCTCCCCGACGTGCGCAAGCCACAGTTCGAGGGCCTCGGCGCGGTCATTGGGACGACACACGTCCCGGACGTCGGGCCGGGGCGGGTCCATCCGACCGCTGGAGCCGTGGTGGTCGGCGCCCGACCACCGCTCATCGCGTTCAACATCGAGCTGGACACCGCGGACGTGACGATCGCCAGGCGCATCGCGAAGGAGATCCGCGAGTCGTCGGGCGGCCTCCCGGCGGTCCAGGCGCTCGGCTTCGCACTCACCGATCCGCCCCGGGCCCAGGTGTCCATCAATCTCCTCGACCACACCATCACCTCGCTCGTGCGCGTCTGGGAGGAGGTCGAGACCCGCGCGACGGCCGCCGGCGTCGCGATCCTGCGCGGTGAGCTCATCGGCCTGCTCCCGCTCGATGCGGCCCTCGCGGTCAGCGCGGCGGCGCTCCGTCTCGAGGGATTCAGTCGCGCGCAGGTGATCGAAGCCCATTTCCTTTGAACGAACGGGGTGAGCGGGCTGAGCGGGCGGACCGCGCCGATCGTCCGGCGGTGGATCTGCTCGTCCGGGGCGCGCGGCTCCTGACCCTCGCCCCGCTGCGCGATGAGCACCCGCGTATCGGCCCGGCCGCCGGCGATGTCGGTGCGGTCGATGATGGCTGGCTCGTCGCGCGCGACGGCGTCATCGTCGCGACCGGCCGCGGCGATACCTGGCAGCGCTATGAGCTCACCCCAGGCGCGATCGAGCGGCAGGCCGGTGGCCGCGTCGTGCTCCCCGGCTTCGTCGATCCGCATACCCACCTCTGTTACGCCGGCGACCGGTGGGACGAATTCACGACCCGTCGCTCCGGCGCGGACTATCTCGCCGTGCTCGAGCAGGGCGGCGGGATCCACGCGACGGTGCGGGCCACGACAAAGGCGCCGGACGACGTGCTCCTTGGGCTCATGCGCGCCCGTCTCGCGCGAGCGGTGTCGCTCGGGACGACCACGATCGAGATCAAGAGCGGGTACGGCCTGGTCGCCGAGGAAGAGCTTCGGCAGCTCCGGCTCATCGCGCGATTGAAGACGGAAGCGGCGATCGACATCGCGGTGACCTATCTCGCCGCGCACGCCCTGCCCGTAGCGTTCGCGAGCGATCGTCGAGGCTTCCTCCGCGAGGCCGAGGCGAACGTCGCCATTGTGGCGACCGAGCACCTCGCTGAGGCGGTCGACGCGTTCGTCGAGACCGGCGTGTTCGACCCGGATGACGTGCGGCCGCTCTTCAAGGCCGCGCAGGCCGCCGGCCTGGCGGTAACGATGCATGCGGACCAGCTCCATGACACGAACGCCGCGGCCTTTGCGGCGCGGCTGCACGCACGATCGGCCGACCATCTCGCGAACGTCTCGGCCGACGGGATGCGCGTCCTCGCCCGCATGGCGACGACGGTCGCGGTCCTTCTCCCGGGCAGCGCCTTCTTCGTTGGGTACCCCCCACCCGACGCGAGGCGGTTCCTCGCCGCGCGGGTGCCGGTCGCGATCGCGACCGACCACAACCCCGGTACGTCGCCGCTCGAGGGGATGCCCACGGCGATCGCGCTCGCGGTGACGCTGTGCGGTCTCACCCCGCATGAGGCGATCGTCGCGGCGACGATCAACGCCGCGCACGCCCTGGGCCGCGCGAGCCGCTGTGGCGCGCTCGTCGCCGGACGTCGGGCCGATCTGGTCGTCCTCGAGACCGACGACGAGCGCGATCTCTGCTTCCGGCTGGGCGCACCGTTGATCGCCGAGGTCTACGCGAGTGGGAGGCGGGTCGCATGAAGATGCCGCAGACGCGCTACGCCAAGAGCGGCGATCTGAGCATCGCCTATCAGGTCGCCGGCACCGGGCCGATCGACCTCGTGTTGGCGTCCGGATGGATCAGCAACGTCGAGCTCGGCTGGGAACACCCGCGCATCGCGCGGTTCTATGAGCGTCTGGCGTCGTTCACGCGGCTCATCCTGTTCGACAAGCGGGGGACCGGCCTCTCGGATCGGGTCCCCGATGCTCGACCGCCAACGATCGAGGAACGCACCGATGACATCCGCGCGGTGCTCGACGCTGTCGGATCGGAGCGTACGGCGATCTTCGGCATCTCCGAAGGCGGAAACATGTCGATCGTGTTCGCCGCGAGCTACCCGAGCCGAGTCACCGCACTCGTCACCTACAGCGTGTTCGCGAAGCGCGTGTGGTCGCCTGACTACCCCTGGGCGCCCACACCCGAGCAGCGCGGTCAGTGGCTCGACGCGTTGGAGCAGCGATGGGGCGGCGACGTGGATCTGGACGTCCTGGTGCCCAGCGTGGTGACCGATGAGCCGACTCGCGCGTGGTTCGCGCGCATGTCGCGCCACAGCGTCAGCCCGAGCGCCGCGCTTGCGCTCGGCCGGATGAACACGGACATCGATATCCGCGCCGTGCTCCCGTCGGTCCGGGTGCCCACGCTCATGTTGCACCCGGTCGACGATCAGGACGTGAATATCGAGGAAGGACGCTGGATGGCGGCGCGGATCCCGGGCGCCCGCCTTATCGAGCTCCCCGGCGCGGATCACGTGCCGTACTTCCAGAGCGCTGACGCCGTCCTCGATGCGATCGAAGAGTTCCTCACCGGCGTTCGGCCGATGCCAGCGGTGGACCGCTTTCTCGCCACCGTGCTCTTTACGGACATCGTGAACGGCACGACGAAGGCAGCGGAACTCGGCGATCGCGGCTGGGGCGAGCTGATCGAGGGCCATCATGCGATCGTGCGGCGCGAGCTCGGGCGATTCCGCGGTACGGAGGTGGACACCGCGGGCGATGGATTCTTCGCGACCTTCGATGGTCCCGCCCGCGCCGTCCGCTGCGCGCTCGAGATCCGAGACGCGGTGCGCGCTCTCGGCATCGAGATCCGAGCGGGCGTGCACACCGGAGAGTGCGAGATCATCGCGAACAAGACGGGCGGGATCGCGGTGATCATCGGCGCCCGTGTGCTGGCGGAGGCGCGACCGGGGGAGGTCCTCGCGACGAGTACGGTCAAAGAGCTCGTGGCGGGCTCGGGACTGCGCTTCGAACCGCGCGGCGCCCGCCGATTGAAAGGGGTACCCGACGAATGGCAGATCTTCAGCGCCCAAGCGTGACCAAACGGTTCCCGTGGTGGCTCGGCGGCCTCATCGTCGGCGCGCTTGTCGGGTGGCTCTTCGCGTCGTTCGGCGGGATCGTGCTGGGCTTGGTCTTCGTGCTCCCGTTCGCGTCCGCCCGCGGCCGGGCCGGTGCGGCTGTCGGAGGCGGCCTGGTCGGATCGGGCCTGGCGGCGATCGTCGTCCACGGGATCGCCGCTGACATCACCACGGCCGCCGCGGCGATCACCCTTGCCGCCGGCCTCTTGCTTTCCGGCGTGGCGCTCACCAGGAGGTAGTCTTAGCGGCGGCGTGCACTGCCGATCAAAAGGAGGCGCGACCGCATGGTGGCTGAACGCGTTGCGATCTATCCCGGATCGTTCGATCCTCCCACGAACGGGCACCTCGACATCGTCGAGCGCGCCGCGCGGCTCTTCGACCGCGTCGTCATCGGGGTCGGGCTGAACCTGTCGAAGAACACCGTGTTCACCGCAGACGAGCGCGTCGATCTCATGCGCGAGTCCTGCACCAAGCTCTCCAACGTCGCGGTGCAGACGTTCGACGGCCTGCAGATCGAGTTCGCCCGCGAGGTCGGCGCGAAGTTCATCATCCGCGGGATCCGGGCCCTCTCCGACTTTGAGTTCGAGTTCGAGATGGCGAACATGAACCGCACCCTGGCGCGCGAGATCGAGATGGTCTTTCTGATGACCGCGCCGGAGTACCTCTTCGTCTCGGCCTCGCGGGTGAAGGAGCTTGCCGCGTTCGGTGCGTCGGTGGACAAGTTCGTGCCGCCGCACGTGGCGCAGCGGCTGGCACTGCTGGCCAAGCCCGGCCTGCGGACCGGAGCCACGGAATCACGGGACTAGCGAGGCGCGCGATGGGCGACACCCTTCTCGCGATCGACGCGGGCAATACGAACGTCGTCATCGGCGCCTACCGCGGGTCAACGCTCCTTGCGACCTGGCGCACCGCGACCGCGCCCGACCGGACCGAGGACGAGATCGCGGTGACGATCGATGCGATGCTGGCGCAGGAGGATCTGGCACTCGACCAGATGGACGCCCTCGTCCTTGGCAGCGTCGTCCCCCCGCTCACTCAGGCCTTCACCCGGCTTGCCGACCGGTACCTCGAGGGTCGTGTCCTCGTCATCAGCCCGGGGGTGAAGACCGGTGTCCGCCTCCGGGTGGACAACCCGTCCGAGGTCGGCGCCGACCGGATCGCGAACACCCTCGCGGCGCACCGGCGGTACGGCGGCCCGGCGATCGTCGTGGACTTCGGGACGACGACGAGCTTCGATGTCGTGAGCGCAGAGGGCGACTTCCTCGGCGGCGCGTTCGCTCCGGGCCTCGAGGTCTCGGCGATGTCCCTCTTTGGCCGGGCCTCGCGGCTCTTCGCGGTGGGGTTCACCGCTCCGAAGGCCGCGATCGGAAAGAACACCGCGGATTGCCTGCGCTCGGGGATCATGTTCGGCTACGTCGGCCTGGTCGAGGGGCTGCTCCGGAGGCTCATCGCCGAGCTGCCCGGCCCCCCGGTCCAAGTCATCGCGACCGGCGGCCTCGCGCCCACGATCGCGCCGCTCACGACGTCGATCGACCGGGTGGACAACGATCTCACGCTCGAGGGCCTGCGCCTGTTGTGGGAGCTGAACGCTGAGCGCTGAGGCCCTCCGCGGGCGGTTCGTGGTGCTGGGCGTCACCGGGTCGATCGCGGTGTACAAGGTCGTCGAGCTCGCGCGTCGGATGACCCAGGTCGGAGCGACGGTCCAGGTGATCATGACCGCCGGGGCGACGAAGTTCGTCCAGCCCCTCACCTTCCAGGCGCTCACCTACCGCCCGGTCGAGGTCGAGATGTTCGGCACGTTCGACGACCGCGCGACCGGGCACGTGGCGATGGGGCAGCAGGCCGACGTGATAGTCATCGCTCCGGCGACCGCGCACACCCTCGCCCGCCTCGCCGGCGGGTTCGCCGACGATCTCATCGGCACCACCGTTCTCGCGGCGCACGCGCCGGTCGTCATCGCGCCGGCGATGGAGACCCATATGTGGGCCAACCCGGCGACCGAGGCGAACGTCGACACCCTGCGCGGGCGCGGGATGACGATCGTTGAGCCCGAGTCCGGCGAGCTCGCCTCCGGCCTCGTCGGCCAGGGTCGCCTCGCGTCGCTCGAACGGATCCTTGCCGCCGTCGGGGACGCGCTCGCGGTCTCGACCGCGCTCGCCGGTCGCCATCTCGTGGTCACCGCCGGCCCGACGCTCGAGCCGATCGACCCGGTCCGGGTCATCTCGAACCGTTCGAGCGGGAAGATGGGCTACGCCGTCGCCGCGGCCGCCCTCGCCGCGGGTGCCCGAGTGACGCTCGTGACCGGGCCGACCGCGCTCCGTCCGCCGGCCGGTGCGCGGGTCATCCCGATCGAGACCGCCGCCGAGCTGCAGGCCGCGGTGCTGGCCGCCCTGCCCGAGGCCGACGCGGTCGTCATGGCCGCCGCGGTCGCCGACTATCGCCCGGCGACCGTCGCACCGGCGAAGCTCAAGAAGCAGGACGCCGGAGAGAGCACGACGCTGGTCCTTGTCCAGAATCCCGACGTGCTGAGGGCGATCGTCGCCGCACGGCGCCCCGGGACTCTGGTCGTCGGGTTCAAGGCCGAGACCGGCGACGCGCTCGCGCCCGCGACGCGGATGCTGCAGGACAAGCAGCTCGATCTCGTGGTGGCGAACGATGTGAGCGAGGCGGGCTCCGGATTCGGATCGGACACCGATCGAGTGACCTTCGTGAGCGCCAACGGATCCGAGGCGTTGCCCCTCCTGCCAAAGGCCGAGGTCGCGCGGCGGATCGTCGCGCGGTTGGCAGAACGGATCGCCGCGAGCGGCTAGCGTCCTCCCATGAGAATAGTGCGCCTTCCGCCGATCCTTGAGCCACTCCGGCACCGCGGATTTCGCCTGCTCTGGACCGGACAGACGATCTCGATGCTCGGGACGTACATCCATCTGGTCGCACTTCCGTTCCAGTACCTCGCACTCGGCGCGACGCCGGTGCAGCTCGGCACCGGCGTCGCGATCTTCGGCGGAGTGTCCCTCGTGCTCATCCTGTTCGGTGGTGCGCTCGTCGATCGGCTCCCGCGCCGCCGGGTCATCTTGCTGAGCGATCTAGGGTCCGGCGTGGTCGTGACCGCGATCGCCGGCCTCGGACTCTCCGGTCAGCTCCGGATCGAGCATCTGTATCTCGAAGGCGCGTTCTTCGGGGCCACCTCGGCGTTCTTCTACCCGGCGATGGGCGCGATTATCCCGGAACTCATCCCGTCCGACATCCTCCTCCAGGGCAACAATCTTCGAGGCCTCGGGCGTCAGGCCGCACGCCTCGCCGGGCCGGTCGCCGGCGGCCTCATCGTCGCGCTCGCCGGCGCACCGATCGCGTTCCTCGTCGATGGGATCTCCTTCTTCGTCAGTTTTGGGGCACTCTGGTCGGTGCGGCCGCAGGTCGCCCTGCCGCCGTCGCCCCGGACGCATCTCCTGCGCGAGATCCGCGAGGGTCTCGCGTTCACCTTCTCGATCCCCTGGCTGTGGATCACGATCTTCCTGTTCGCCTTGGTGAACGCGGCGTACGTCGGTGCGCTCGCCGTCGCGCTGCCGATCCTCGTCCGCGACGACCTCCATGCCGACGCCCGGGTCTTCGGCCTCATCGAAGGACTCACCGGCGCCGGCGCGATCGTCGGGGCGGTCCTGCTCGGGCAACTCAAGCCGGTGCGCATCGGTCTCGCGATGTATCTCGCCTGCGTTGTCCAGGGTCTCACGATGATCGCCTTCGGTGCCACCGGGGTCGTTCCGGTGCTCCTGGTGTTCGCTGCGATCGGCGGCGCCGCGATCACGGTCTTCGGGGTCCTCTGGGAGACGGCGCTGCAGCGGCACGTGCCCGGCCCGCTGCTGGGCCGGGTGACGAGCATCGACTTCTTCGGCGGGACGCTCCTCGGGCCCGTCGCGCCGCTCGTCGCCGGGGTGATCGTCGCGTCGAGCGGGGCGCCGATCGTGTTCATCGGGGCTGGTACCACCATCGCGCTGCTTTGTCTTGCTGCGCTCGCGGTGCCATCCATACGACAATTACGGAATGGCTCAACGCAACGACATCCGGAACGTCGCGATCATCGCCCACGTCGACCATGGGAAGACCACCCTGGTGGATGCGATGCTGAAGCAGAGCCACATCTTCCGCGAGAACCAACAGATGGGCGAACGGGTGATGGATAGCAACGCGCTCGAGCGCGAGCGCGGGATCACCATCCTCGCGAAGAACACCGCGGTCATCTACCACGGGACGAAGATCAACATCGTCGACACGCCCGGTCACGCCGACTTTGGCGGCGAGGTCGAGCGGGTCATGAACATGGTCGATGGGGTCCTCCTGCTGGTGGATGCGGTCGATGGGCCGATGCCGCAGACGAAGTTCGTGCTCCGGCAGGCGCTCCAGCGGGGCCATCGCGCGATCCTGGTCATCAACAAGATCGATCGTCCACAAGCTCGACCGAACCATGTCCTGAACGAGACCTTCGATCTCTTCCTCGATCTTGGCGCGAGTGAGGCCCAGGCCGAGTTCGAGACCATCTACACGAACGCCCTTGTCGGAGCGGCCGGCACGGATCACCGGCACATCGGCCCGACCCTCGAGCCGCTCTTCGAAGCGATCATCAACGAGGTCCCGGCACCCGAGGTCGACGCGGACGGTCCGACCCAGCTCCTCGCGACGATGACCACCCTCGACGACTACAAGGGCAAGATCGTCCTTGGCCGGCTCCAGAGCGGCCGGGTGAAGCGAGGTCAATGGGTCGTTCGGATCGACCACGACGGCAAGGTGCTGGCACCGACCAAGGTGACGGCGGTCTTCACGTTCAACGGTCTTCACCGGGAAGAAGTCGAATCGGTCGAGGCCGGTGACATCGTCGCGATCGCCGGTGTCGGCGACGCGACGATCGGCGAAACGATCGCTGATGCCGCCGATCCGCGACCGCTCCCGCCGATCCGGGTCGAGGAGCCCACCCTGCGGATGTCATTCAAGGTGAACGATTCGCCCTTCGCCGGGCGCGAGGGGACCTTCGTCACCAGTCGCAAGCTCCGAGAGCGCCTCTACGCCGAGCTGGAGAAGGACGTCGCGCTCAAGGTCGCGGACACCGATACGCCGGACACGCTCCTCGTCTCGGGCCGCGGCGAGCTGCACCTTGCGATCCTCGTGGAGAACATGCGCCGCGAGGGGTATGAGTTCCAAGTTTCCAAGCCAGAGGTCATCGGCAAGGTCGAGGGCGGCAAGAGCCTGGAGCCGTACGAGCAACTGGAGGTCGAGGTCTCCCAGGAGGGTCTCGGCGCCGTCGTCGAGCTCGTCGGCCAGCGCCGCGGGATCCTCCAGGACATGAAGTACCGCGAGGACGGGAGCGTCCACTGCGTCTACAAGGTGCCGACCCGCGGCCTCCTCGGATTCCGTCAGGCGTTCCTCACGAACACCCGGGGCCAGGGGATCATGAACACGCTGTTCGCCGGGTACGGCCCGAATGCCGGTCCGATCGCGACCCGCGAGTTCGGTTCGCTGATCGCGTTCGAGGCGGGCGAGACGAGCACCTTCGGCCTGGCCGGGTCGCAGGACCGCGGCACGCTGTTCATCGGGGCGGGGGTCGAGGTCTACGAGGGGATGATCGTCGGCCAGCACATCCGCGAGCGCGATCTCGAGATCAACGTCTGCAAGAAGAAGCACCTCACCAACATGCGCAGCAGCAACGCCGACATCGCCGCGAAGCTCGACGGCATCAAGACGCTGTCGCTCGACGACGCGATCGAGTTCCTCGCCGACGATGAGCTGCTCGAGGTGACCCCGAAAGCGTTCCGCCTGCGCAAGCGCGTGCTCGGGAAGCAGGAGCGGGACCGGGCGCTCGGGCAGATGAAGAAGGCCGCCGCGCCGGTCTAGGTGACGACGGCATGAGGCTCTCTGTGATCGTGAGCCCCACCGCGGGCTATGCCTACGACGAGCTGCGCGAGATCGCTCTGGCCGTGGAGGCTGCGGGGACCGGATCGCTCTGGATCGCGGACCATTTCTTCGGCGGCACGGGCGATCCGGAGAAGAATTGCCTCGAAGCCTGGACGCTCATTGCCGCGCTCGCCCGCGACACCACGAGCCTGCGTCTGGGAACGATGGTGACCTGCGCCGGATACCGCAGCCCCGCGCTCCTGGCGAAGACCGTCGCGTCGGTCGACCATCTCTCCGGGGGGCGCATCGACTTCGGGGTGGGGGCGGGTTGGAAGGAGAACGAGTACACCGCCTATGGCTATGACTTCCCGCCGGCCGGCGTCCGCATCGAGCAGCTCATCGACACCTTGGAGATCTGCCGGCGGATGTGGACCGAACCGGTCGCGACATACGCCGGAAAGCACTTTCGCGTGACCGATGCGGTCTGCGCGCCCAAGCCGGTGCAGCGGCCGTCCCCGCCGATCTGGATCGGAGGACGCCGGCCGCGGATGCTGCGCGTGGCCGCGCGGTATGCGGATGGGTTGAACCTCGTGCACGGCGACGGCGTCGGGC
>JAYVCA010000111.1:0-14018 GCA_043750135.1 Chloroflexota bacterium
GTCCCGACGACGATCGTCGCGCCGCGCTCAAGGGCGCGCTCCTGGGGGGTGTACGAGACGCCGCCGTAGATCGCGACCTCGCGGGCGTGCCGGTATTTGCCAAGCCCGCCGAACTCCCTGGTCACCTGGACGGCGAGCTCTCGGGTGGGGACGACGACGAGCGCTTGTGGACGCTTCAGGCCGGGATCGACCCGTTCGAGCACCGGGATGGCGAAGGCCGCGGTCTTGCCGGTGCCGGTCTGGGCCTGGGCCAGCAGGTCGCGACCGGATTGCAGCACGGGGATGGCCTGTTCCTGGATGGGCGTCGGGGCCATATAGCCGAGATCGGCGATCGCACGGGCGATCTGGGGGTTGATCTCGAGGCTGCCGAAGCGTCCGGGTTCGGTGCGATCGGTGCGATCCGTCGATGGTGCGGTGGTCAACGTTTCAGTACTAACGGGAACAGTGTATCGGTCATGCCTCGCCGCGTCGACGGCGAAGCTCCGCGAGGATGTCACGCGTCCCCGACGTGCCAAGGCGTGTCGCGCCGGCCGCGATCATCGCGAGTGCGTCGTCGAGGGTGCGGATGCCTCCGGAGGCTTTCACCCCCATGGTCGGACCGACCACCTCCCGGAGGAGGCGCACGTCCTCGACCGTCGCGCCCTCCGGCCCGAAGCCGGTCGATGTCTTGACGTAATCCGCTCCGGCAGCGGCCGCGATCTGCGCGGCGATCGCCTTCTGCGCGTCGTCGAGATAGCTCGTTTCGAGGATCACCTTCACCAAGGCCTCGTTCGCGTGCGCGAGACCGACAACGGAGGCGACCTCGCGCTCGATCGTCGCGTAATCCTTGTCGATGAGCGCGCCGATGTTGATGACCATGTCGAGCTCGGTCGCGCCGTCGCGGAGCGCGTTCGAGGCGGTGGACACCTTGACCTCGGGGCTTTGCCCGCCGTGGGGGAATCCGATGACCGTCGAGGTCAGGACCCCCGAATCCTTCAGCAAACGGGCGGTGATCGGGACATAGAACGGCTTCACGCAGACCGAGGCGATGTGCTCCCGGCGGCCGAGGGTGCAGGCGTCGACGACGTCCCGCTCGGTCTGGGTCGGCTTGAGCACGGCATGGTCGATGAGCGCCGCCAGGGCGGGCGCGGTCGGGAGGTCGGGTCGGACCGCCTGCGAGATCATCATCTCCGTTGATTATCGCGCTCTATGCTCATTTGCGTGAGTGGCTCCATCCTCGTGGCGCGCATCCTTGGGATCGACATCCGGATCCATGTCTCATGGTTCCTCATCTTCGGGATCATCCTCTTATCGCTTACCGACAGCGTGTTCCCATCGATGTTCCCCTATTGGTCGGATGAGAAAACGCTCGTCGTGTCCGCGATCACCGCGCTCCTCTTCTTCGGGTCGGTCGTCGCGCATGAGCTCGCCCATTCGGTCGTGGCGCGACTGTTCCGTATGAAGGTCACTTCGATCACGCTGTTCCTTCTCGGCGGCGTCGCGAATCTCGCGGAGGAGCCGCCGAGCGCGAAGGCCGAGTTCCTCATGGCCGGCGCCGGTCCGCTCACCAGCCTGCTGATCGGCGGTCTTGGGATCGGGATCGCCGGCATCGGCGATACGTTCCTCTCGAGGGCGCCGTCACTCGAGCCGGTCATCGCCATCGCCGGATACCTCGGCTATATCAATCTCGCGCTCGCGGTGTTCAACCTCATCCCGGGGTTCCCGCTCGACGGCGGTCGGGTCCTGCGATCGGCGATCTGGGCCTGGCGGAAGGACCGCGCGAAGGCCACGCGCATCGCCGCGCGCGGCGGGCAGCTCGTCGCCGGGCTCCTCCTCCTCTACGCGGCTTGGAGCTTCACTCGCAACGGCCCGATCGGCCTCTGGTACGTCCTCATCGCCTATTTCCTCTTTAGCGCGGCGAGCGGCGCTCTTGCGCACGAGCGGCTCGGCGCCATGATCCGGGGCATTGCCGTCGCGCCGCTCATGACAACGGTGTTCGCATCCACCAGCCCGGGCACGACGGTCGCGGCGGTGGTCCGGGACTTCATGCTGCCCCAAAGCCTGCGGGCGGTCCCGGTCGTCTCAGGCTCGCAGTTCGTCGGCTTGGCGACCAGCAACGACGTCCGCAAGATCGATCACGAGCGCTGGTCCACCACCGCGATCGACGCGGTGATGACCAAAGCCGCCGATCTGCCGGCGATCGCTCCCGATGACCTGCTCGCGCAGGCGGCGCTGCGGTTCACCGACTCGCCGGTGCTGCCGGTCCTCCGCGGTGGGGTGCTCGTGGGGCTCCTCGATCGCGACATCGTCGCCAGCTACCTTCGCAGCCGCGCCGGTAGCGGCCATCGCTAGCTCGGTGGCCGAGCGCCTGCCCATGGCGGTGTTCGCGGAATAGGGTGCCGATACACCGAGTTACCGTAGCGACGACGCGATCCCAGCGACCGCAGGAGGTCCTTCCGATGAACCCCACGCGTATGCCGGCGGTGTTCTTCGGTCACGGCAATCCAATGAATGCGATCGAGCGCAATCGCTACTCCGAGGCGTGGCGCGCCTTCGGTGCCTCCATCCCGAAGCCGCGAGCGATCGTCGCCGTGTCGGCTCATTGGTTCATCCGCCAGACGGCGGTCACCGCGATGCCGTGGCCCAAGACGATCCACGACTTCTACGGCTTTCCCGAGGCGCTCCATCGCGTCGAATACAAGGCGCCGGGCGATCCCGTTCTCGCACGCACGCTTCAGGAGCTCATCAAGCCGGAGGTCGTCGAGCTCGACGTCGGGGACTGGGGACTCGACCACGGCACCTGGTCGGTCCTCACCCATGTCGTGCCGGACGCCGACGTGCCGGTGGTGCAGCTCTCTATCGATCTCACCAAGCCTGCGGCGTATCACCTCGATCTCGGTCGACGACTCGACGCGCTCCGGGACGAGGGCGTGCTCGTCCTCGGGAGCGGGAACATCGTGCACAACCTGCGCGCGGTGAACTTCGCGGACCCGACCGCGAAGTACGACTGGGCGGTCCGGTTCGACGCCGACGTCCAGCGATATCTGCACGATGGCGCCGACGACGCTCTGGTCCGCTACGACGAGCATCCCGACGGGAAGCTCGCGGTCCCCACTCCGGATCACTACCTGCCGCTGCTCTATGTCGCCGGGATCAGGCAGAACGACGATCCGCTGAAGATCCTGGTCGATGGAGTGGATCTGGGTTCGGTCTCGATGACCGCCGTCCAGTTCGGCTAGAAGCCGCCGGCCGTCCGCGGCTAGTGCGCGGCGAGCCACCGCCGCAGACCGTCGCGCGCCGCTTCTTCACGCTTGGGCGCGTCGTTCTCGCGGTAATAGACGATCCCGGCAAGCAGCAGGTACATCGCATACAGCTCGCGCCGCTCGGCGACCCGCTCCCCGAGTCGCGTGGTATCGCCATAGCCGGTCTCGAAGGCGCTCCCCATCGCCGGCCACTGCGGGAAGGTCGTCAGGTCGAGCTGCGCAAGGTCGAGCACGGGATCGCGGCCTCGGGCCCGCTCGAAGTCGAGGAGCGCGACGAAGTGCCAGCCGTCGGTCCGCCGCGCCAGGAGCAGGTTCTCCGGCTCCAGCTCATCGTGCGTCACCTTGCGCTCGACGCCCTCAAGCGCGTCACGGCGGGCCTCGTAGTACGCGATGACCTGCTGGTGCTCCGCGCCGTTCAGCGCGTCTAGCGACCGGCATTCGGCCGCCCGGGTGCGGATCCGGTCATCGAACTCCGTCGCCCATGCCGTCGGCGTATCGACATACTCGATGGCATGGAGCGCGGCGAGCCCGGCGCCCAGCTCCGCACCCACGCGGTGCTGATCGGCGAATGACAGCTGCCCCGCGAGCGCGCCCGCGTCCTCGCCCGGCACGAACTCCTGGATGAGATAGGGCACCTCGAGGGTCCGTCGATCGAGGTCTGACCAGCGGAGCCGCGGGTGCGGCACATCGTGCGCGTCAAGAAGCGCGGCGAGATGGAGGAAGCGGCGCATCCGGCCAGGATGCGGGCGGCGGTGGACCTTGAAGAGATACTCGTGCCCGTCCGCCGCGCGCAGGTGGTAGGCGTGATGTGATCGGCCTCGGGGCCACGAACGGACAGCGACGGATCCGATCGCGCCCTCCGAGATATCGAAGGCCGCTCGAGCGACCTCTTCTTCGGTGGGTGGCATGGTGACCGCGCGAAGCATGTCGCGACGATACGCGGCTCCGCTCGCCGCCGCTTTCCGGTCCGCGGGCTAGGGCATGGCCGCGAGCCGCTGCGCGATCGCGGCCGCGACACGAGCGTTGTTGCGCAGCAGCGCGACGTTTGCCGCGAGCGTGCGGCCGCTCGTCGTGTCGCTCATTCGGCTGAGCAGGAACGGCGTGAGCGCCGCCCCGCTCACCCCGGCGCGCTGGGCGGCGGCGAGCGCCGCGTCCACCTCGTGCTCCATCTCCGCGCGATCGAGCTCGTCCGGCGCGGGTATCGGGACGACCACGAGCACCCCCGCACCGCGTTCGAGCTGCGCGCGCACGATCAGGGCGGCGGCCATCGCGTCGTCGACGCGATATGCGAGCCGCAGGCCACTCGACCGCGCGTAGAAGGCGGGAAGCTCGTCGGTCCCGAAGCCGATGACCGGCACGCCGAGCGTCTCGAGCACCTCAAGGGTCTTGGGGAGATCGAGGATCAGCTTTGCCCCGGCGCAGACGACACACACCGGGTGGCGCGCGAGCGCGCCGAGGTCCGCCGAGATGTCGAACGTCCGCTCAGCGCCGCGGTGCACCCCGCCGATCCCGCCGGTCGCGAAGACCGCGATCCCCGCTGCGGCGGCGATCTCCACCGTTGTCGCGACGGTCGTCGCGCCCAGTCCACCGGACCGGCCGCTGGCGAGGAGCGGCGCGAGGTCGCGCGTCGAGACCTTTCGGACGCCAAGCTCCCTCGCGAGCCGCTCCAGAAGCACGTCGTCGGCTCCAACGACGGTTGCGCCATCGGCGATCGCGATCGTCGCCGGCAACGCGCCGGCACCGCGGATGTCGGCCTCAAGAAGACGCGCGGTCTCGAGATTCGTCGGGCGGGGAAGCCCATGGGCGATGACCGTGGATTCGAGCGCCACGACCGGCCGCCGCGCGGCGATCGCCTCGCGAACGCCAGGACCGAAGGTGAGCTTCACTCGGAAGGGGACGGGCGGCGCCCGATCGAGTGTCCGTCCTCGCCGCTCGCCCCGGCGAGCAGCTCGACCGCATGCGGCAAGACCGGAATGAGCACCGCCAGCGATTCGCGGCACGCGCGGGGGGATCCTGGGAGGTTCACGACGAGCGTCGCGCCAATGCTTCCGGCGACTCCGCGCGACAGCATGCCGTGCGGGGTCTTCTCCAGAGCGCGCGCGCGGAGCGCTTCGGCGATGCCCCAGACCTCGCGTTCAAGGAGGCCACGAGTGGCGTCGGGAGTGAGATCGTTCGGTGACAGGCCCGTCCCGCCGGAGGTGAGGACGAGGTTCGCGCCGAGGGCGACTGCCGCCCGTATCGCCGACTGGATGGCCGCGACATTGTCGGGCACGAGCTGCGCCTGGATGACCTCGATGCCGACAGCCGCGAGGGCCTCGCGCATCGCCGGTCCGCTCTCGTCGGTGCGCTCGCCGGCCGCGCCCTTCGTGCTCACCGTGATGAGGGCCGCGCGGATCACGCGATCACCAGCTCCTTCATCGTGAGCTGCACTCGGAGGGACGGACTCGTCTTCGCGTAGGCGCGCCAGGCGTGAAGCCGCGTTCGTCCGACACCGGCGAGCAGCGGCGCGAGGCCGTCGTGGCGCGTGAGGTCGACCTCACGGTCGCTCGGCATGACGAAGAGCGCGCCATAGGAGGGCGCCAGCTCACGCGATGCGAGCTTCGAGCGGGCCTGGAGATACGTTTTGACCCGCTTCGAATAGACCGGGTCGGCGATGCGCTCCGCGATGGCGGTGGCCAGGCGCGGCCAGCGCGCGATAGCGGAGCTGGGCTCGCGGCGCGGCTGCACCGAGCGCGGAAGGATCCCGCCGTTCGGCACCTTCGCGATCTGCGCTTCGTACTTCGGCCGCCAGCATTCCTCGATCTCAGTGGCCGTGGGTGCGGGATGGGCGTCATTGACGTCGGCGAGCCGGACGAACGGGTCGGACGCTGCGTTGTGGCTGGCTTCGATGATGAGCAAGCGCCCGGAGGAATCGATGCCCCACAGGTCGCCCAGCCGGGCTGGATCACAGCGGGGCGAGTCGACCCATTCGATCGTCCGCGGCCAGCCAAGGAGGTCGGGCCGCCACCAGAGCCAGATGAGCGCCTCTTCTTCGTGCGCGAGATCGACGAACCGCTTGCCGTCGTCGGCGTATGGCCAGGGCCGATCGATCTCAAGCGCGAGCGGCACGGTCACTCGAGGACGACGTCCCCGCTGCGGCCGCCACTCTTCTGGACGAGCCGGACGTCGGTGAGCCTGGCGCCGCGCTCGACGGACTTCAGCATGTCGTACAGGGTGAGTCCAGCGATCGTAACGGCGGTCAGCGCTTCCATCTCCACCCCAGTCTGACCGTTCGTGGCGGCGATAGCTTGGATCGCGATCCCGTCGTCCGAAAGCTCGATGTCGACAGCGAGGTGCGTAAGTGGTACCGGGTGGCAGAGCGGAATGAGCTCGCTTGTCCGTTTGGCGCCCATGATCCCGGCGATGCGGGCCGCCGCGATCACGTCACCTTTTTTGGTCTTGCCGTCACGCACGAGGGCTAACGTCTCCGC
The DNA here is from genome assembly GCA_043750135.1 of Chloroflexota bacterium. GTDB lineage: Bacteria > Chloroflexota > Limnocylindria > P2-11E > P2-11E > UBA4735. Next base: position 6,713 of record JAYVCA010000111.1, read on the forward strand.
CGAGACGCGGAGCAGGCCGCGGGCTACCGCGCGTCGTGCGGTGATGTCCTTCGCGCCGACATCCACCATGCGCGCAGCACCGCCCTCGTCCACATGGCTGAGCGTCTTCGTCCCGGTCACCGCCTTCTTCGCCGCAGTCTTCTTCGCTGGCATCAGTGATCCTCCGGTTGGTCGGTGCGGATGATCGTGACCATCGCGCCCGCGTCGATATGATCGGTCTCGGCCGGGATGTCGATCAGGCAGTTCGCGAGGGACATGGAGCGCAGGATCCCGGAGCCCTGTGGACCGGTCGTGCGGACCGTTCCGTCCAGCGGGTCATGGATCCCGCGGGCGAAGAACCGCAGGCCGGCGGGCGTGTCGATCGGCTCGAGGAGCCGCGCCTCCGCGCGCGGGCGCTGCAGCCGGGTGTGACCGGCGAGCCGCAGCAGTGCCGGGCGGACGAACAGCTCGAACGTGAGGAGCGAGGACACCGGGTTGCCGGGAAGCCCGAAGATCGGCACCGCGTGTCGCGGACCGCGAAGCTCGCCGAACGCGAGGGGCCGGCCCGGCCGCACCGCGATCGACCAAAAATCCATCGTCCCCATCTCGTCGACGACAGGCTTCACGTGGTCGTGGTCCCCGACGGACACGCCACCGCTGGTGACAACGACGTCCGCGCGTGCGACGGCGGCGCTCAGCGCGCTGCGGAGCGCTGGCGCGGTATCGCGAACGATCCCCGCGGTCTCGACCGTCGCACCGGCTACGCGAGCGGCCGCCGCCAGCGAGTAGCGGTTCGCGTCGCGGATCTGCCCCGGCCCGACCGGGGCATCGAGCTCGACGAGCTCGTCGCCGGTGGAGAGCACGGTCACTCGAGGCCGCGGGACGACGGTGATGCGCGCGCGTCCAAGGGTCGCGAGGACGCCGAGCTCAGCCGGCCGCAGCACAGTGCCGGCCCGCAGGATCGTCTCGCCGGCCCTGAGGTCCTCGCCCGCGGCGCGGACCGAAAGTCCGCGGGGGGTCGTCTTGGTGATCGTGACGGTCTGGCGGCCATCATCGGTGTCCTCGACGCGGACCACGGTGTCCGCGCCATCGGGCATCGGTGCGCCGGTCATGATCCGCATCGCTTCGCCGGCGCCCACCGCGCCGGCCGGGACCATTCCGGCGGCGATCTCGCCGATGACCCGTAGGCGCGCGGGGGCGACCGCGACATCCGCCCCGCGGACCGCGTAGCCGTCCATCGCCGAGTTCCGGAACGGGGGCACATCGCGATCGGCGATGACGTCGATCCCGAGGACCGCGCCGAGGGCGTCCGCCAACGCACTCTCGATCGCCGGCAGCGGCGCTACCCGCGCGAGGATGCGCTCCCGTGCCTCGTCGACGCTGATCGTTCTCGTTGCCGCCTGCGCCGCGGTCGTGCTGATCGGCATGGGAACAGTCTAGGTACGTGCGTGCCTCGGTCGCACCCGGAATAGGCCTGGCAGTGCCGCGCTAGGAAGGGCGCGCCGTGTGCGCGCGGTGCCGCGGAAGGAGGTGCGGCACCGTCGCCTTGAACGAGGCAACGACGCGGTCGTCGACCGCGAGCTCCATCTCGCGAGCCGACTGGCGGGTCACGTGCGCGATGAGCGGAAACCCACAATCGAGCACCAGGCGAGTGCGCCGGCCAAGCGGCTCGAGCCGCACGATCCGCGCAGCGAAGCTGTTCCGCGCGCTCGACGGGGTCGCGATCCTCGCGATCACGACGTCGTCCGGCCGGACGCAGAGGAGCGGGAAGTCGTCCCCCGGTGGAGGGAGCGCGGTCACCTCGACGAGCTGATCGCCAATGCGCAGAGCGGTGAGCTCGTCGGTGCTCGCCTCCACCTTCGCCGGGATGACGTTCTCGACCCCCACGAATGCCGCGATCTCAGGGTCGGCCGGCATTCCGAAGACCGCTTCGGCCGTATCGAGCTGCCGGAGCTCGCCGTGCATGACGACCGCGATGCGGTCGGCGAGCGACAGCGCCTCATCCCGGTCGTGCGTGACCATCACCGCCGTCACCCCGCGCTCGCGCAGGACCCGGGCGAGGTCCGCGATGAGCGCCTCTCGCGTCGGCGCATCGAGTGCACTGAACGGCTCGTCAAGGAACAGGATCTCCGGATCCACCGCAAGCGCTCGGGCGATGCTCACCCGCTGCGATTCACCGCCCGACAGCCGGTTCGCCGGCCGGTCCGCCAGATGCGCGACGCCCAGGCGAGCAAGCTCGATCTCCGCGCGGACGTTCCGGGCGGTCCGCCCGACGCCTCGGATGGCTAGCCCGATCGCGGCGTTCTCGCGTACGGAACGGTCCAGCAGCAGCGGCCGCTGGAAGACCACCGCGACCCGCCGGCGATATGCCTGCAGATCGTTGATCGGCGCGCCGCGGTACCGAAGCTCGCCGGTCGAGGGAAGAAGCGCCGCGAGCGCCATGACGAGCGAGCTCTTCCCGGCGCCGTTCGGACCGAGCACCGCGACATGCTCACCTTCCGCCACGCTGAAGCCGGAGGCGCGAACGACCGGCCGAGCGCCGCGATAGACCACCAGGTCGCGAGCCTCGAGCATCAGGCCGGCCGCCCGCGCTGCTGTGCGAACGTCGTGAGCGCGGTGATCCCGAAGATGATCCCCAGCAGGATGAACGCAAGGGCGAAGGCCGAGCCGAACTCGCCCTTGCTGGTCTCGAGGGTGATCGCGGTGGTGAGGATCCGGGTGTCGCCGAGGACGTTGCAGCCGACCATCAGCGACGCTCCGATCTCACTGATGACCGCGCCGAACCCCGCGATGATCGCGCCCAGGATGAGCAGCCGCGACTCGCGGATGAGGATCCACGCCGCCTGGCTTCGCGTCGCACCGAGCGAGAGAAGCTGGGTCCGGAGCAGCGGGTCGAGGCTCTGCAGCGCGACCGCGGTGAGCCCGATCACCGTGGGCACCGCGAGGAGATATTGCGCCGTGACCATCGCCTGCCGGGTGCAGTACCAGTTCAAGTCCCCGAAAGGCCCGCTGCGCCAGATGAATACGACGACGAACAGGCCGACGACGACCGGCGGCAGACCCATTCCGGTGTTCACGATCGAGAGCACGAGGGATCGTCCGCGGAACCGCGTGAGCCCAAGGACCGCGCCGGCGGGGATCCCCGTGATGACGCTGAGCGCCGTCGCTGTACCGCTCACCGCGAGCGACGCCCCGGCCGCGTCGAACACCGTCGGATCGAGAGAGACGATCCGCCGGAACGCCTCGGCGAGGCCTTGGACGATGAGCTCCATTCCGATCCCTAGGGCCCGGTGGGGTCGGCCGTTCCCGCGTCGGCGACGAAGAGCGGTTGCCCATATTTGTCAACGCCAAAAGCAGCGATGAGCTTCTGCGCCTCCGGTGAGACGAGGTAGTCGGCGAACGCGTCGCCCCCGGCCGCATTCACTTTGGGGAACTTCTTCGGATCGACCGGTATCACGTGGTAGTAGTTGAGGAGCGGTGGGTCGCCACCAACGAGGATCGCCAGCTCGAGCTGCGTCTTCCGCGCGAGATAGGTCGCCCGGTCGGTGATCGTGTAGGCCCGTTTCTCCGACGCGATCTGCAGCGTCTGGCCCATTCCGGTCGCGGCCTGGATGTACCAGGGCAGCGTCGGCACGATGCCTGCCTGCTTCCAGAGGTCCTTCTCCAGGATGTCGGTGCCGGAGTTGTCGCCACGTGATACGAACGGGCTGTTGGCCGTCGCGATCGCCGTGAGCGCCTGCACCGCGGTGCGGCCCTTGATCGCCGCCGCATCAGCTGCCGGCCCAACAACGACAAAATCGTTGTGCATGACGAGGAGCCGTCGCGTCCCGTTTCCCGCCGCCATGAACTCCCTCTCATTCTTCGGCGCGTGGACCAAGACCACGTCGGCGTCGCCCTTCGCGCCGATCGCGAGCGCTGCGCCCGTGCCGACGGCGGAGGTCTTTACCGAATATCCCGTCCGGCGCTGGAAGTCGGGGATCAGGACATCAAGAAGCCCGGAATCCTGCGTGCTCGTTGTCGTCGCCAGGAGGACCGCGGGACGGACCGGCGCCGTGACCGGCCCGCTGGCCTGCGGCGGCGGGGGGAGCTGCTTTCCGGAAGCACAGGCAGCGAGTACCAGCCCGAGGACGGCGATCGCGAGTGGGCCGGACTGGAGCCGCTCGTGGATGGCGCGGCGGGTCATGACGGTGCCTCCACGATGACGTTCGTCGCTTTCACGATGCAGATCGCTTCATCGCCCGGTCGAAGCTTCAGATCGCGCGCCCCTTCCGCGGTCATGAGGCTCACGAGTCGATGTGGACCGGCCTGGATCTCGACCGTGGCCGCCACACCGGAGATCTGGACCTTGGTGACGATCCCGGCGAACCGGTTGCGCGCCGACTGCGCCACGATCGGCCGGAGCGGCGCATCCGTTCGCCGTTTGCCGAGCACCCGGCGGACCTCGCTGGCCGCGACGAGGCGCTGCCCGCCGTCCGAGCGCGAGGTCCGCAGCGCACCGGTCTCGGCCCAGCGCCGCAGCGTGTCGACCGAGACCCCGAGGATCTCGGCAGCTTGGCCGATACGCAACGGCGGGTCGTTCCTAGGGTTCTTAGGAAGCATATCTAGATAGTGTAGACGCGGCCTAGACTTGGCGGCATGGCCGATGTTCCGACGGTACTGAGTTCTTCACGGTGTTGACGCTGGCGTCAGGATCGCCCCGCCGCCGGCTGCTCCTCGACTCTCTCGGCGTTCCGTATGTCCGCGCCAGCGCGGACATCGATGAGCGTGCGGCCGCGCATCCGGCGCTCGCGAAGGCCGAGCACGTGGCGCGTCCCGGGGTGGTGACCCTCGCGGCGGACACGATGATCGTGCTGGACGCCGAGCGCATCGGAAAGCCGGCCGATGCCCAGGAGGCGACCGGGATGCTCCGCGCGCTGGCCGGCCGGACCCACGTCGTGCGCACCGAGGTCGCGCTCGTCGGTGCCGCCGGTCAGCGGTTCTGGTTCGCCGTACGCTCGGGCGTGACGATGCGCCCGCGGGACGACGCGGCGATCGCCGCGTACGTCGCCACCGGCGAGCCGCTCGACAAGGCCGGCAGCTATGCCCTCCAGGGCCTGGGTGCCGCGCTCGTCGAATCCTTCGACGGCTGCTACAGCAACATCGTCGGGCTGCCGCTCTGCCACGCCTTCTTCGCGCTGCGGAAGATGGGCGTCGCCATGCCCGAGCGGCCGGAGCAGGCGTTCCAAAATGCCTTTGGCTTCGCGTGTCCGGTCGCGGCAGTCGCTCGCTTGCAGGGTCGCTTTCTCCGGCGCGGGGTCGATTACGATTCATCCGATGGCACTGGCTCCGCTCGGTTTCGCTGACCTGGCGGTCGACGTGCCCTCACACGTCTGCCTCTTCTACAGCGACGACGACGAGCTTCGCGGGCGGCTCGATTTCCTCGCGATCGCGCTCCAGGATCCGACGCAGGTCGCGGTCCTCTTCGGCCGGAAAGCTCGGCTCACCGAGATCCTCGGATACATCGCCGCGGATCACGGGCGCAACATCGAAGACGATCTGCGGGACGGCCGGATCGTTCTCGTCGACGGCGACCCCGACGCCGACAAGCTCATCCCGAAGATCGGCACGGCCCTCGACGCTGCGGTCGCGCGGGGCGCGAAGCTGATCCGCTTCCTCGGCTTCATTGGGTGGGGGGACCCGTCCTGGCCGTCGAACCGCGAGCTCCTGGAATTCGAATCGAAAGTGAACGCCGCGGTGCTGAGCTACCCGGCAGTCATCATGTGCACGTACAACACCTCGCAGCTTCCCGGTTCGGTCCTCATCTTCGGCGGGATCGAGACGCATCCATTCACGATCATCGGCACCACGCTCTGCAAGAACCCGCACTACATCCCCTATGACCAGTACCTCGCGAAGCAGCGCGCGTACGAAGCTGATCCGTCGAGCCGTCGCGACCGCCTGGCCGGCGTGGACGTAAGCGCGATCAGGCTGAGCAGTGGATCTCGTGGATCTCGTGGATCTCGTGGATCTAGTGCAGCTGGGGGTCGGACCTAGCCCTACGCCGCGTCGCGTTCCTCACCCCCGGCAAGCGCAGCCTGCACCGCCCGCAACAGTGCCGTGGTCGTGCCGAGCTCGGCGGTCCAGGCCGCCGCGCCGGCCCGGATGATCCAGCGGGCGCCGCCAAAGACCCGCACGCTCGCGGTCATCGTTCGCAGGAGCTCGTCCACGCGCTCGCGTCCGAGCAGCGCGAGTCGTTCAGCACGGTGTGGGTCGGGTGACGGCGCGAGGAGGGCGATTCCCGCGTCGCCGTAGCGGAACGCCGCGACATCTGCGCCGAAGAGGGTGGCCGTGCCGCCAAGTGATGCCCGGATCGCGCGATGGATCATTGCCCGCCGGCTCGCTTCACTCGGGTGCCGGACCTCGATGACGACGAGCGCCATCCCGACCGGCGCGCCGCCATCCCGGGCGGCGGCGACGCGTTCCCGGAGCGTCGCGACCAGGACGCGGTCGAGATACGCGTCCGCGACTGGCGCGCAGTACACCGCCGGTGCGGCCTCGGCGATCCGCGTCGCCCGCAGCGGCACGGGCTCGCCGAGCAGCCGCTGGACGACGGGAAGTGTCGCGGCCCACCGCTCACGCTCGGCAAGCCGCTCCGCCGCGCCGAGCGGGGTGAGCGCGACGCGACCGTCCGAGGCCGGCGCAAGGTGGCCGCCATCGAGAAGCGATTGGAGCGCCCGCCCGTAGGCCCCGGTGGCGAAGGGCAGCCTGGCGTCGGCGATCCGCGCGAGCAGCGCGGCCGGGCGTTCGGGTGCGGCGACGAGGGCATCGAGGAGATAGAGCCGGAAGAACGCGGTGGCCAGTCCGGTCGTGGCGGGACGCAGCATCGAACACCTCCGAAGACCTGAACGGAGGTACGACGCGACCTTGCGGTGTGTTCTCATGTCGCTGATGCGGATCGTGGTCATCGGCGCCGGGATCGCCGGTCTCGGTGCGACTTTGGCCCTTGCCCGCCGGGGCCATGAGGTCACGCTCCTGGAGCGCGATCGCACCGACCCGCCCACCGACCCGGCCGCCGCGTTCGACGAGTGGCAGCGTCCAGGCGTCGGACATTTCCGCCAGCCCCATCTGTTCCTCGCGCTCGGTCGAAAGATCCTGCGCGAAGAGTTCCCCGATGTGCTCGCCGCGCTCCTCGCGGCAGGCGCCCGAGAGATCGACTTCCGCGCTCGCGTTCCCGGTGGCGCCGAGCCCGAGGATGTCGATCTCATTGGCCTGACCTGCCGCCGCCCGTTCGTCGAGTCGGTCATGCGCGCGGCGGTCGTCGGCGGTCCCGGTGTCACGGTCCGCACCG
>JAYVCA010000112.1:0-7998 GCA_043750135.1 Chloroflexota bacterium
GCAGCACGGACTGGAGAACGGTCGCCTGGTGATCGGCGACGAGACGCTGAAGGAGCTTGTCCGGCGCTACACCCGCGAGGCCGGCGTCCGGAACCTGGAGCGCGAGATCGGCACGATCTGCCGCAAGGTCGCGCGTGCGATCGCTGAGGGCAAGTCGGAGACGGTCGAGGTCACGATGAGCGACCTCTCCACCTACCTCGGCCCCGAGAAGTTCGACTTCGGTCTGGCGGAGGAAGAGGACCAGGTCGGTGCGGTCACCGGCGTGTCGGTCTCCGAATACGGCGGAGACGTGCTCACCGTCGAGGCCACGGTCATTGACGGGAAGGACCTGGACTTCATGCTCACCGGGCAGCTCGGCAAGGTGATGGAGGAGTCGGCGAAGGCCGCCCTGAGCTACGTACGGGCGCATTACGCGGAGCTCGGGGTGCCGAAGGGCTTCTTCGAGGACCACGCGATGCACATCCACGTGCCCGCCGGCGCGATCCCGAAGGACGGACCCTCCGCGGGGGTCACCATGGCGACCGCGATCACCTCGGCGCTCACCGGGCGGCGCGTTCACCGGGACGTTGCGATGACCGGTGAGATCACGCTCCGCGGACGAGTCCTCCCGATCGGCGGGGTCAAAGAGAAGCTGCTTGCGGCGCACCGCGCCGGGATCAAGACCTTCATCCTTCCCGAGAAGAACAGGAAGGACCTGGTGGACGTGCCACAGGAGGTCCTCGACACCGTGGACATCCACACCGTCTCGACCATCGATGAGGTCCTGAAGCTCGCGCTCCTCCCTGGGCCAGCGGTGACGCCGGCTCAGATCGAGGCTGCCCGTCCGGCGGCGGTGACCCCGCCGGCCAACTAGGAGCAGGCCATGCCGGTCGAGTACAAGGACTACTACAAGATCCTCGGCGTGCCCAAGACGGCGACCGCCGACGAGATCAAGAAGGCCTACCGGAAGCTCGCCCGGCAGTACCACCCCGACGTGAACAAGAAGCCCGAGTCCGAGAAGCGCTTCAAGGAGCTCAACGAGGCCAACGAGGTCCTCGCCGATCCAGACAAGCGCAACCGCTACGACCAGCTCGGCCCGGATTGGGCCCGCTACGCCTCGGGAGGCGGCTTCCCCGGTGGGCACGGCTTCCCCGGCGGGAACGGCCGCACCCAGTGGACCTACGCCGGAAGCCCGGGCACCGCAGGGGCCAACCCGTTCGGCGAAGAGACCGGCTTCTCCGATTTTTTTCGCACGATCTTCGGCGAAGGCTTCGAATCCCAGTCCCGCCGTGGCCCACGGACCCGCGTGCGTGCCGGCGTCGATTCCGAGCATGTCGTCGAAGTGACCCTCACCGAGGCCTACAAGGGCGCGGCGCGCACGCTCGAGCTTCGCGCCGGGGACGGGAAGACCCGCACGCTGGAGGTCCGGATCCCGGCCGGGGTACGCGACGGCCAACGTATCCGTCTCGCCGGTCAGGGGGGCGCCGGCCAGGGCGGCGGGCCGAGCGGTGATCTGTACCTGAAGATGAGCGTGCGGCCGCATCCATTCTTCACCCGTGACGGCGACGATCTGCGCGCGGAGCTGCCCGTCGCGCTCCATGAAGCGCTCCTTGGCGCGGAGGTGACCGTGCCCACCTTGAAGGGGAGCGTCTCGTTGCGGATCCCTCCAGAGACCCAGAACGGACGGACGATCCGGCTCGCCGGGCAGGGACTCCCCCGGACCGGGGGCGGCGCGGGCGACCTCTTCGTGACGGTGAAGGTCGTCCTGCCCACCAAGCTCACCGAACGAGAGCGCGAGCTCGCCGCCACGCTCGCCGCACGCGGCGACGACGTCCGCGCACACCTCCTGTAGCAAAAAGGAGCTCACCGTGATCGACCCGAACAAGCTCACCGAAAAATCCCAGCAGGCGCTCGTTGCCGCGCAGTCCATGGCCCGCGACTCCGGCCGGGCGCAGATCGACGTCGAGGACCTGTTCACCGCGCTGCTCGACCAATCCGGCGGCATCGTCGGCAGCGTGCTCGAGGCACTCGGCGCCTCGCCGTCGCAGCTGCGTGCGGCCCTGGAGACCGAGCTCGGCCGCCAGCCGCGGGTCTCGGGGAATGTGCAGATCGGCGCGACGCCGCGTCTCGGCCGCGTCCTCCAGCAGGCGCAGACCGAGGCGACCGGCCTGGGCGACGAGTTCGTCTCGACCGAGCACCTCCTCCTCGCGATGTCCGCCGACGCCGGCTACACCGGCCAAGCGCTCCAGCGCCTCGGCGTGACCCGCGAGCGCGCGCTACACGCGCTGCGCGATATCCGTGGCAACCAGCGGGTCACCGATCAGAACCCCGAGGAGAAATACCAGGCGCTCGAGAAGTACGGGCAGGACCTCACCGCATTGGCGCGGAAGAACAAGATCGATCCCGTCATCGGCCGCGACGAGGAGGTCCGGCGGGTCATCCAGGTCCTCTCCCGCCGGACGAAGAACAATCCTGTTCTCATCGGCGAGCCCGGCGTCGGCAAGACCGCGATCGTCGAGGGACTCGCTCAGCGCATCGTGCGCGGGGACGTGCCCGAGGGGCTCAACGACAAGCAGATCTTCGCGCTCGATCTTGGCTCGCTCCTCGCCGGCGCGAAGTATCGCGGTGAGTTCGAGGAGCGCCTGAAAGCGGTGCTGAAGGAGATCGCGTCCTCCGACGGTCGGATCATTTTGTTCATCGACGAGCTGCATACGGTCGTGGGCGCGGGCGCGGCGGAGGGCGCGGTGGACGCCGCGAACCTCCTGAAGCCGATGCTTGCCCGCGGCGAGCTCCACGCCATCGGCGCGACGACGCTCGACGAATATCGCAAGCACATCGAGAAGGATGCCGCGCTCGAGCGGCGCTTCCAGCCGGTCCGGGTCGGTGAGCCCTCGGTGGACGACACCATCTCGATCCTTCGTGGCCTCCGCGAGCGCTACGAGGTCCACCACGGGGTTCGGATCCTCGACAGCGCGCTCGTCGCCGCCGCCGTGCTCTCCGACCGCTACATCAGCGACCGATTCCTCCCGGACAAGGCGATCGACCTGGTAGACGAGGCGGCGTCGAAGCTCCGGATGGAGATCGACTCGATGCCAGTCGAGCTCGACGAGGTCGATCGGCGCATCCGGCAGCTCGAGATCGAACGCGAAGCGCTCCGCAAGGAGACCGACGGGCCGAGCAAGGCCCGGCTGGAGAAGCTCGAGCGCGAGCTCGCCGATCTCAAGGAGTCGAGCGCCGACCTGCGGGGGCACTGGGAGAAGGAAAAAGCGGCGATCGCGGGCATCCGCGAGCGCAAATCCCGGCTCGAGCAGGTGCGGGCGGACATCGAAAGCGCCGAGCGGGCGGCCGACTTCGCCAAAGCGGCCGAGCTGAAGTACGCGACGCTCGCGACGCTCGATCGCGAGGTCGCGGCGGCCGAGGAGACGCTCCACGAGCTTCAGCGGTACCAGAAGATGCTCACCGAGGAAGTCACGCCGGAGGACGTCGCCCAGGTCGTCGGCAAGTGGACCGGGATCCCGGTCACCAAGCTCCTCGAGGGCGAGGTGAGCAAGCTCCTCGAGATGGAGACGCGGCTCCATGAGCGGGTCATCGGGCAGGACGAGGCGGTCACCGCCGTCGCGAATGCGGTCCGCCGCGCGCGCGCCGGCATGCAGGACCCGAACCGGCCGCTCGGTTCGTTCCTCTTCTGCGGCCCGACCGGGGTCGGGAAGACGCTCCTCGCCAAGGCTCTCGCCGGGTTCCTCTTCGATGACGAAAAGGCGATGGTCCGCCTGGATATGAGCGAGTACATGGAGAAGCACACCGTCGCCCGGCTTGTCGGCGCACCGCCCGGCTATATCGGCTTCGAGGAGGGTGGGCAGCTCACCGAGGCGATCCGCCGCCGGCCGTACGCGGTGCTTCTCCTCGATGAGATCGAGAAGGCACACCCGGACGTGTTCAACGTCCTGCTCCAGATCCTCGACGATGGCCGGCTCACCGACGGTCACGGACGCACCGTGGACTTCAAGAACGTCGTCATCATCATGACGAGCAACATCGGATCGACCGTCATCACCGATCTTGCGGGACGCACCGAGGAGATCCGGAAACGCGTGATGGACGCGCTGCGTGGTCACTTCCGGCCGGAGTTCCTGAACCGGATCGACGACATCGTCATCTTCCACGGTCTGGTCGAGCGTCAGCTTGAGGAGATCGTCGAGCTCGAGACCCAGCAGCTCGCTCGGCGCCTTGCCGAGCGAAAGATCACCCTCGAGCTCTCGGCCAACGCCAAGGCCCTGCTGGCCAAAGAGGGCTTCGACCCGATCTACGGGGCCCGCCCGATCAAGCGCACGATCCAGCGCCTCGTCCTCGATCCGCTCGCGCACAAGGTCCTCGCCGGCGAGTACGCCGAAGGGGACACCGTGTTCGTGGACGCGGAGGACGGCGAGATTCAGTTCTGGAGCGAGCAGTACGCTGCCGAAAAGGCTGACGCCAACCGCGAGCGCAAGGCCGCCGGCTCGGGCGCTCTGAACTGACGCCGCGTACGGTCAGGCCCGCTGCCGCGTTGCTCCGGTGATGGGCCGGAGATGGCTGACCGCGGTGGCGCTCGTCTGGTTCGCGAGCGCCTGCTCTAGCGGAGCGGCCCCGTCGGCCTCGCCGCCCCCGGCATCGGCAGGCCCGGCCGCGGCGGCGATCCCAGCCGCCCCCACCACTGCCGCGACACCGATCGCGAGCGCCGCGGCCTCCCCGGGGGTCGCCACCGGCGTGTCCCCGTGCCAGGACCTCCGCTGCGATCGGATCTTTTCCGCGCTCACATTCATCGATCCGGCAAAGATGAACGATCACCTCGTCGCGCTGACGAACGTCGGGTCGCGCGATCCGCGCCATCCCGGCCATGCGCAGGCGGTCGCGTACATCAAGGAGCAGCTGAACGGCCTCGCCTACTACGGCTGGGTCATCACGTCGCAGCGGACCGTGTATCAGGGCATACCGCTCGAGAACATCTTCGCCACGCTCCCGCCCAAAGGGCCGACTGCCGTCGCCGGCAAGGCGATCCTGTTGAGTGCCCACTACGACTCGACGGCGAACCGCACCCCCGGCTGGCGGCCGGCGATCGATCCGGCCCCCGGCGCGGACGACAACGCCACCGGGACCGCGGGCCTGCTCGAGCTCGCGCGCGTGCTGTCGCTTCATCGCGCCCTGAACGTGGACAGGCCCGACAGCTACTTCCTGAGGCAGCCGATCACCCTTGCCTTCTTCGACGGCGAAGAGCTCTTCTTCAAGGGGAGCGCCGCATATCTGGCGTCGTTGGCGAAGCCCTACCCCTACCAGGCTGCGATCAATCTGGACATGGTGGGCTTCAATCCGATCGCCGATCGGCTCGACCTCCTCTGGTACACCGGCGCATCAGCCGGGCTGCGGGATCGGGTGATCAAGGCGAACGAGACGTACACGATCGGCGTGTCCCCGCTTAACGCGCAGTTCGCCGCTGACGGCAACACGATCATGGATGCGGCGCCCTTCGGGCTTGCCGGGATCCCGTCGATCGCGCTCTGCCAGCGCTACGGCGAGAACGACGCGACGTTCCCCGGTAATACCACCTTCCACACCACGGCAGACACCCCGGACAAACTGACGAACCGGCGACTCTGGCTCAAAGCGACGAAGCTCACCCTCGCCACGGCGCTCGAGCTCGCGACGAACTAGCCGTCCCGCCCGCGGCCGAGGTCGCCTTCGGCCCACCCGTCGGTCGAGGCCACGATCGTCACCGGCCCGTCAGCATCGATCCGGACCTGCATCTGCGCCCCGAACTGGCCGGTCGCGACGGTAAGGCCAGCGCCACGGAGCGCCCCGCAGAACCCCTGGTAGAGCCGCTCGCCTTGATCGGGGGGCGCAGCGCGGGTGAAGTCCGGGCGGCGGCCCTGGCGGATGTCGCCGTAGAGCGTGAACTGCGGCACGACGAGGATGCTGCCGCCGATCTCGCCAACGGTGTGGTGGAACCGGCCCTGCCTGTCGTCGAAGATCCGCAGCGACGCGATCTTCGCGGCCAGACGCTCGCCATCGGTCGCGCGATCAGCCGGGCCGACGCCAAGGAGCACCGCGAGGCCCGGGCCGATCGCGCCGACGCGCTCGCCCGCGACGTCCACGAACGCCGCCTGGACGCGCTGCACGATCGCGCGCAGCTAGAGGGCCGGCGCGCGCGCGATCACGAGATCAATCGAGCATCCACGGATTATCGCCTCGGACCACGGCCTCGACCTCGTCCGGGCCGAGGTGCCCGGCGGTGAATACGGTGTTGCTGCGCCCGAGGGGCAGCCGAGTGACGTAGGTGACCTTTCCGAATCGATAGCCGTGCTGGAACAGGAAGCTCTTGCCGTCGATGTCGAGGAGCTGCCGGCGATCAGTTGACGCGGTGGGCATGCCTACTCGCTGACCGAAGGGATGCCGGGATCATCCGGGAACTCGTACGTCGTCGCGGCCTGGCCGCCGGCGAGCGCCGTCGTCGCGTCTGCCAGGAGCAGGATGACCGTCACCAGGAACGCGATGATCCGAGACCGCATGCCAGCACCCCCCGTTCGACGCATTGTGTCCCCTCGCCCGGCTTCGCTATCGTTCGTGGCAGTCTATGAACGCCGAACTTCCAGGGTCAAGCCGCACCTCCACCCTCGGCGAGCGCCTCCGCGCCGCACGGCGGGAAGCCGGCCTTACCCAGGGTCAGGTCGCCGGGACCGAGCTCACCAAAGGGTTCATCAGCCAGGTCGAGTCCGGCCAGGTGCGGCCGTCGATCCGCTCGCTTCAGCTGATCGCGACCCGGCTCGGTCGGCCGCTCGACTATTTCCTGGGTGACGAGCCCCTCGCCGACAGCAAGCGCCGGGCGTTCCATCGGCTCGGCGCTGAGGCCGCACTCGAGCGGAGCGACTGGTCCTCGGCCACGGCGCATGCGACACAGGGCCGCGACCTGGCAGTCAGGCCACGAGACCGGGCCCAGGCCGTCCGCCTCCTCGCTGCCGCCGAGCTCGGTGCCGGTCGTACCGAGGACGCGTTCGACCTGATCACCGCCGCCCTGGCCCTCCTCGACGTCGCGCGCGACGCCGAGGAGACCTGCCGGCTGCTCTACCTTCGCGGCTCCGCGTATGTCGCCGCGCGCCAGCTCGCGGCCGCCTGCGAGGCATTCGAGCGCGCGCGCGACCTTGTCGAGCGCTCGGAGATCACCGATCCTCGCCTGCGCGCGCGTATCGCCGTGGCCCTCGGCACCTGCTACCGACGTCTGGGCCGGCCGACAAAGGCGCTCGAGGCGTATCACCAGGGCCAGGCGATCGCATCGCGCTCGTCCGAGCTTCGACTCGCGGCGCAGGGCCTGATGGGCGCAGCGGTGTCTCACTACGACGCCGGTGAGCTCGACACTGCAGTGGCGAGCTACGAGCGAGCCCTCGAGCTGTTCGAGCGCGTCGCCGACGCCGGCTTCGAGCTCTCGGTGCTTCAGTCACTCGCGGCAGTGCATGTCGAGCTCGGCGAGCTCGAAGAGGCGCGGGCGCTTGCCGGCCGGGTGCGTTCCCGCGCGGAGATGATCGGGTCGAACGACTGGCTGCCCATCGCTGACACCATCCTTGCTCGCATCGCCCTCGCCGAAGAGCGAACCGGCGAGGCGCTCGCGCTCGCGACGAACGCCGAGCGTGCGCTCGCGGCTGCCGGCGATCGCCGGCAGCAGGCCGATGCCCTCCGGGTCATGGGCGCCGCGAACGGTTCGTTGGGGAACGCGGCTGCCGCCGATCTCGCGTATCGCAAGGCGATCGCGACGCTCGGCGAGGTCGACGACCGCGTTGATCTGGTCAGCGTGGCCACTGAGTACAGCAAGCTGTTGCGCTCGCGCGGCGAGATCGAGGCGGCGTTCGAGATGATGGAGCTCGCCAGCTCGCGGATCGTCTCCGGCGGATAGTGTCCCGTCCCGCGAACAGCGCGGGGCACTAGGCTCGGCGCGGTGTCCCGCGAATACGCCTCCGACGAGAACGCGCGCGTTGCCGACCTGCTCGATGAGATCGG
>JAYVCA010000113.1:0-6524 GCA_043750135.1 Chloroflexota bacterium
TGCGAGGCATCCGGTGATGTCCTCGGTCTTCAAAACCGTTGACGGGGCGTAGCACGTTCCGTGGTGGGTTCGACTCCCATGCACTCTCGCAGTGAGTGATCGGCGCGCGGTCGCCGTGCTCGAGGGGCGGTCGACCGATCTGGCCGCAGACGTCGAGCCGGGCCGCACCTCGGCGATCGCGGCGCTCCGCTATCGCGACTTCCGGCTTTTCTGGTTCGGCCTCCTCGTATCGAACACCGGTACCTGGATGCAGATGTTCGGACAGGGCTACCTCGTCGTGCAGCTCGCGATCCAGGACGGCGTCCCGCAGCTCGCACCGCTTTACCTCGGTCTCGTCGGCCTTGCCCGTGCGATCCCCGGGCTCTCGCTCGGTCTGTTCGGGGGCGCGGTCGCCGACCGGACCGACCGCCGGCGACTGCTCCTCGTCACGCAATCGTCCGCCGGGGTCATCGCCGCGATCCTCGCCGGTCTCACCGTCGCCGGCCACATCACCATCCCCGAGATCCTCCTGCTGGGGGCGCTGAACTCGACCATCTTCGCCTTCGACGCGCCGACGCGGCAGTCGATGGTGCCGCGGCTCGTCCCCAAGCGAGACCTGCTCAGCGCGATCGGGCTGAGCTCCGCGGCGTTCACCGGTCCCCAGGTCATCGGTCCGGTCATCGGCGGGCTGCTGTTCGCGCCGTTCGCGAGGACTCCGTTCGTTGGTCTGGGTCTCCTGTTCGCGATCAACGCCGCGAGCTACCTTGCCGTCGTCGTCGCCTTGCTGCGGATGCGGCCGATCC
This sequence comes from Chloroflexota bacterium, assembly GCA_043750135.1. Taxonomy (GTDB): domain Bacteria; phylum Chloroflexota; class Limnocylindria; order P2-11E; family P2-11E; genus UBA4735. Next base: position 783 of record JAYVCA010000113.1, read on the forward strand.
CGATGACCGGCCGGAAGCGTGATGAGGCGATGCTCGACGCGATCCGCGAGGGGCTGCGATACATCCGGCGTGATCCGATCATCCGCTGGGTCATCCTCCTGTCGGTCGCAAGCTCCCTCGTCGCCCGTCCGTACATCCAGCTCCTCCCGGCATTCGCCCACGACGTGCTGCGGATCGGGGCGGTGGAGCTGTCCTGGATGCTCGCGGCGGCCGGCCTTGGCTCGCTCGTGGGAGCGTTGGTCACCGCGTCGCTCGGCGCGTTCCAGCGGCGCGGACTCCTGCTCCTCGGAAGCGTCGGAAGTTTCGGTCTGTTCCTCGCCGGCTTCGCGCTCCAGCGCGAGCTTCTCGCGTCGCTCCCGTTCCTCGTTGCGCTGGGCTTCGTGACGATGCTGTTCAACGGGATGGGCAACACGATCCTCCAGACGAAGTCACCGGAGCACCTGCGCGGCCGCGTGATGAGCGTGTACACGATGGTGTTCCTCGGCCTGATGCCGCTGGGCTCGATGGTCCTGGGCCTCGCCGGGACGTTCGTCGGGACCGGCGTCGCGCTCCTCATCGGGGGACTCGCGCTCTTCATCGCCGCCGCCTTCGCGGCATTCCGTGCTCCGCAGGTGCGCCGGCTCAGCGCCTCGTAGTATTCGCCGATGCCCCGGGTCACCGTCCGGCTCCATGGCGCGTTCCGCGGCTTCGCCGGCGGAGCGCGGAGCGCGGTCGTCGAGGCATCCGATGTCGCCGGCGCGCTCGCCGGACTCGTCAGCACCCATCCCGCGCTCGCCGAACGCCTGCGCGACGAGCACGGCCGGCTGCGTCAGCACGTGCAGCTCTTCGCGAACGCGGAGGATGTGCGGCACGCCGCTGGCGAACGCACGCCGCTGTGCGATGGGGACACTTTGGAAGTCGTGCCGGCGGTGTCCGGCGGGAGGGATGCGTAGATGCCACGAAGCGTGACGGTATTGGTGGGGACGAAGAAGGGCGCCTACCGCTTCAAGAGCGGGGCGTCGCGCGAGCGTTGGCGAATGGTCGGTCAGGACTTCGCCGGGGAGCCGGTGTACCACGTGGCCTTCGATCCGCGCGATGGCCAGACCCTGTTCGCGGCGATCAACGCGACCTGGGGCGGTCCGCGGATCGAGGTGAGCCGGGACCTCGGAGCGTCCTGGAAAACGGCGAAGAACCCGGCCTTCCGTGCGGGTTCACCGCTGACGTTCAGCCGGACCTGGCACATCGAGCCGGGCCACGCGAGCGATCCGGGCGTCGTCTGGTGCGGCACCGAACCGGCCGCGCTCTTCCGGAGCGAGGACCACGGGATGACCTGGGAGGGCGTCTCCGGATTGAACGACCACCCCGAGCGCACCCACTGGTCACCGGGTGGCGGCGGCCTCGGACTCCATTCGATCGCGATCGACGCGGCCGACCGACGGTCGATGATGATCGGGATCAGCGCGGCCGGCGTGTACGAGAGTACCGATGGTGGTCTCACCTGGGCCAGCGCGAACAAGGGTTCCAAGGCCGTGCTTCCGGCCAAAGGGGACGCCAGCGATCTCGGCCGCTGCGTCCATCATCTCGTCGCGCATCCCGCCGTCGCAGGGGCGCGCTTCCAGCAGAACCACGTCGGGGTGTACTTCAGCGCCGGAAACGGCTGGCGCAATGTCACGAAGGGGCTCCCCGGGGACTATGGATTCGCCGCGGCGATCCACCCGCGCGATCCAGGGACGGCCTACGTCTTTCCGCTCGAGTTCCCGATGCGGATGAACGGGGTGGCCGGCGGGGTCTATCGGACCACCGATGGCGGGAAGCGCTGGACCCGGCAGGCCCGTGGTCTTCCGCCCGGAGGTCGCTACGAGGTCATGCGCGAGGGGTTGGCGACGGATCGCTTCGACCCGGCCGGGGTGTACTTCGGCACCGCCAGCGGGGAGCTATGGGGGAGCGCCGACGCGGGCCGGAGCTGGAGCCGGATCGCCGAGCATCTGCCGCCGATCCTCTCGGTGGGGACCGCGACCGTGTAGGTCGGCGGCCTAGCTGGCGCGCTCCACCGGGGCGGCGGGGAGTGCCGCGACGCTGACCGGGCGTCGACGGGTGGCGCGTCCGGCGAAGCAGTGCGCACAGACGAAGGCGTCGTCGCCCGCCATCTGGATATAGGCGTCGCTGCCGCAGTCAGCGCACTTGCCTGGCGCGTTCTCATCGGTCATGTCGTTGTTACGCCCCCTTGGCGTTCGACGTTGCATATTGCCGGCCACTCGCTTCGCGCGTCTCCTTGTTGACCCCACGTTGAACCCCCCTGGACCCCCCATTAGTCCACGACTGACCCTTGACGGTCCCCGAGCACCCTCGTATGTTCTAGAACATCTGTTCTATCTGCTTCGAAAGGGCCAGGGCGAAGAACGGACCGGGGAGCGTGGCGTGGCCGAAAGTGCGGCGGGAGCGAATCTGGGCGCGGCGATCGCGAGCATCGAACGTCGCTTCGGCACGCAGGTGCTTGCGCGCGGGGCGTTCACCGAGCAGCGCGAGAGCGAGCGGCGCCTGCGCACTGATACGGGACTCGATCGGATCACCGGCGGCATCGCCGCGGGCGCGCCGATCGCGTTCGTCGGTCCGGGGACCGCGGGGAAGGTCACCCTGGCACTCCGCGTGGTCGCCGGCGCGCAGCGCGAGGGTGGGATGGCGCTCTGGATCGACGTCGCCGCGTCGTTCGACCCGGTCGTCGCCGTGCGGGCGGGCGTCGACCTGGCCCGCTTGGTCATCGTGCGCCCGCGTGGGCGGGATGACGCGCTCCTTGCCGCGGGCGCGGCACTGCGGAGCGACGGATTCCGGCTCACCGTCATCGACACCGGCCCGGAGATCGCGCCGGAGATCGCGCCGGCGCCGCTCCGGGCCGCCGATCTCGCGCCGCTCCTCCCGATCGTGCGTGGCTCATCAGCAGCGCTCGTCGTCATCGCCGAGCAGCGCGCGGCCGGTCTCGCGCTCCCGGCGATCACCTTCGAGCAGATCGCGTGGGAGACGCGCTTCGGCCGGACCACTGGTTGGGTCGTGGCGGCCACGGCCGGACATGGCCCCGAGCGCGCGCTCTTCCACGGTGACCTGAACGGCGAGCTCCGTGACGCCGGCACGCGTGCGGATCTCGCGAGGGCGACGGGATGACGCGGTGAAGGCCTATCTCGCGCTCACCGTCCCCGATGCGCCTGCGGTCCCGCGGGCGCGGATCCTGGCGACGCTCTGCGCGATGCTGCCGCGCGTCGGGGTCGCTGACGACGGCGCATTCCTATGCGACCTTCGCGGGACCGAGCGTCTGCTCGGCCCGGCCGAGCGTATCGCCCGGCGGGCGATCGATGGCTGCGCGAAGATCGGCGTCGTCCCGGCGGCCGGGGTCGCGGCCACGCCGTTCATCGCTCGACTCGCCGCGACCGAGACCGCGCCGGGCACGGTTCGGCAGATCGCCATCGGCACCGAGCGGGGCTTTGTCGATCCGCTCCCGCTCGCCGTCCTCCCGCTGGATCCCAAGGTGGTCGCCGAGCTCGCGCTGCTCGGTCTGCAGCGAGTGGGGGACTTCCTCGCACTGTCCGCCGGCGCGGTGCTCGAGCGATTCGGACCCGCCGCGGCGCGGGTCTATGCGCTTGCCGACGCGCGCATCGAGGAGGACATCCGGGGCGTCGCGCCGCGGCGGCGGATCCGCGCACGCCGGCGCTGGGACGATCCGATCGATTCGCGCGAGCGCCTGGTGTTCGCGCTCCGCGCCGCGGCCGATGAGGTCGCCGCGACGCTCCGGGCCGACGGCCAGGCGGCACTCGAGATCGTCGTGCTCCTGGAGCGCGACGGGTGCGGTCCGCTCCGGCTCGTGCGCTCGCTGTTGCCGCCTACAGCCGATCCGGCAGCGATCATCCGCTCGGTCCGTTGGGGGCTCGAGGAGCTCGCTGATGCGGCGAGCATCGGCGCGGTGAGCGGCGCGTGGCTCGAGGTGAGCGTCGTCGAGCCCGCGCGGGGGCGGCAGGTCGGACTCTTTGCCCCGGACGGGGCGCGGGCGGAGGAGGCCATCGCCGTCGCGCAGTTCTTGCGCACCCGGCTGGGACCCGGTGCGGTGCTCGAGGCGCGCGTCGTTGATGCGCAGGCGCGGCTCCCTGAGCGCGGCGCGCAGTGGCGGGAGCTGGTCCGCTGACCCGTCTATTCGCCGAGGCGCTCCCGGCACGGATGGAGTGGAGCGAGGGCGAGCCGGGGGTCCTCCGCGTGGGCCGCAAGCGCCTGGTCGTGGTCGAGGTCGTGCGGCGCTGGCGGGTCGACGGCGAATGGTGGGCCGCTGGCCCGGCGCGCGAGTACCTCACCCTGCGTACCGCGGATGGGCTGATCTGCGATGTCTACGGCGACCGGCGCACCGGCTTGTGGTTCCTTCAGCGGGTCATGGATTGAATGGGTTCGTCCATCTGCGCTGCCACTCCAGCTACAGCTTCCTGGATGGGGCCTCCAGCGTGGAGGCGCTCGTGGCGGCTGCGGCCGCGCACGGGCAGGACGCGCTCGCGCTCACCGACACCGGCGGCCTCTACGGCGCGGTCCGGTTCTGGAACGCGGCCCGTGAGCGCGGGATCCGCGCGATCTTCGGGTGCGAGCTCACGCTCCGCGATCTTCCTGGTGGCGGAGCCACGGTCGGACTGCTCGCCGAGGATCGCACCGGGTGGACCAGTCTCTGCCGGATCGTCTCCCAGGCCCAGCTCGCTGGGGTAAAGGGGAAGCCGCAGGCGACGCTCGCGCTTCTCGCCGGGGAGAGCGCGGGGCTCACCGCTCTGTCGGAAAGCGATGATGCCGAGACCCTGGGGCGGCTCCACGAGGTGTTCGGCGACCGGCTCTACGCGGAGCTCGTCGATCGCTGGGGGCCCGACGACATCGCACGCGCCGACGCGCGTGCGGAGCACGCCGCGGCGCAGGGCATCGCGACCGTGATCACCAACGACGTCCGGTACGCGCGGCCGGAGGACCGGCGCCTGCATGACATCCTCCGCTGCATCGCGCTCGGGACGACTGTCGACGCCGCCGGCCGCCGCCTCGCGGCGAACGGGGAGCGTTGGCTGAAGAGCGAGGCCGACCTTCGGGCGCGCCTGGGCCATCACCCCGACGCGTTCGCGAACGCGCGCGTGATCGCCGACCGCTGCGTCGTCGATCTCGGCTTCGGCTATCAACGGTTGCCCGGCTTCAGCGTCCCGGCCGGGCACACCGCGTTCTCGTTCCTCTACACCCTCTGCCAGGACGGTGCGCGGATGAAATACGGCCGTGTGACGCCACAGGTGAGCCGGCAGCTCGCCCACGAGCTCGATGTCATCGACCGCTGCGGGCTCGCGGAGTTCTTCCACATCAACTGGGACATCGTCCGGTTCTGCAACGAGCGCCGCATCCCGGCCCAGGGCCGCGGCTCGGCGGCCGACTCGATCGTCGCGTATGTCCTCGATATCACCAAGGTCGATCCGATCGCCCACGACCTCCTATTCGAGCGGTTTCTCACCGAGGACTCGCACACCATGCCGGATATCGATCTCGACATCGCCTCGAACGACCGGGAGGAGGTCATCCAATACGTCTATCGGCGGTACGGTGAGCGATACGCGGCCATGGTCTGCAACGTGGTGACCTATCGCGCGCGGAGCGCGAGCCGCGAGGTCGCGAAGGCGCTCGGCTTCCGCGATGCGACCATCGACCGGCTGGCGAAGTCCGTCGACACGCCGCGATACGACTCACGTGGGCCCGAGGGGGTGCCGTTCGGCACCG
>JAYVCA010000114.1:0-6644 GCA_043750135.1 Chloroflexota bacterium
TCGTCGTCGATCAGGAGCGCTATCGCTCGCGCGACGGGACCGCGGTAACGATGTTCCTCATCCACCACCGCGACACGCGGCCGACCGGTGCGGTGCCGACGGTGCTCACCGGGTATGGGGGGTTCAACATCTCGCGCACCCCGCTCTACTCGGCCGGGATCGCCCTGTGGGCCGAGCGCGGCGGTCTGGTGGCGCTCCCGAACCTGCGCGGCGGCGGCGAGTACGGCGAGCGCTGGCACCGGGCCGGGATGCTCGCGAACAAGCAGAACGTCTTCGACGACTTTCACGCCGCGGGCGACGCGCTCGTCTCCGGCGGGTGGACGGCCCCGGCGCGCCTCGGGTGCAGCGGGGGGAGCAATGGCGGACTCCTGGTCGGCGCGGCGCTCACCCAGCGGCCCGATCTGTTCGCCGCGGTGGTGTGCGCGGTGCCGCTCCTCGACATGCTGCGATACCAGCAGTTCCTCATCGCGCGGCTGTGGATCGCCGAATACGGCTCGGCCGAGGATCCGGAGCAGTACCGCTGGCTCCGCGCCTACTCGCCCTACCACCAGGTCCGGGCCGATGTCCGGTATCCGGCGGTGCTGTTCACGACCGCCGAGGGCGATAGCCGCGTCGATCCCGGGCACGCCCGGAAGATGGCCGCGCTGCTGCAGCAGACGCAGGCGGACGATCCGGAGGCGGTCACGCTCCTGCGCGTCGATCGCGACGCCGGCCACGGCGTCGGAAAGCCGCTCGACCTGCAGATCGAGGACCTCGCCGATCAGTACGCGTTCTTCAGCTGGCGGCTAAAGTGACGCTCTGGCGATGAACATCCTGCGCTTCCTGCGCGAGCAGGCAAAGGGCTACGACTGCAACGTCTGCGGGCAGAATCACTCGCGGTCCGACATCCGCGTGCTCGGCAAGCTCGAGCAGGCGTGGATCGTTCGGGTGACCTGCGGGAAATGCCAGACCGCATTCAAGCTCCTCGTGGTCGTCGATGACGAGCACGCGGCGGTGAGCCCGGTGAAGGAATCGGGCCACGGAACGCCGCCGACCCGGCCGGTGCCTCCGGCGGTGTCGGTCGACGAGGTGCTCGACGCGCACGAGTTCTTCCAGAATTGGGACGGCACGATGAGCACGATCCTCGGTCCGGGTCCCGGACCCGCCGGGCCGCCGGATACCGTCCGCGAGCCGAAGGCCCGCGAGCCGAAGGCCTAGGACCGGGCACCGATGGCGAAGCAGAACGCGGTCATCACCGGCTGGGGCTTCTACGCCCCGCCGCGCGTCGTCACCAACGACGATCTGGCGAAGTTCGTGGACACGAACGATGCGTGGATCAGCGACCGCACCGGGATCAAGCAGCGGCACTTCGTCGGCGAAGGCGAGAACACCTCGTCGATGTCGGCGCGCGCCGGCCGCGCGGCCCTCGAGAAGGCCCGACTTCGCGCGCAGGATCTGGACCTCATCATCGTCGCGACCTGTTCGCCGGACTATCTCTTTCCGGCGACCGCCTGCATGGTGCAGACCGCCCTCGGCGCGGAGAAGGCCGGAGCGTTCGATGTCGAGGCCGCCTGCACCGGGTTCGTCTCCGCCCTGGCCATCGCCCGCGGGCTCATCGTCTCCGGGGTCCATCAGAACGCGCTCGTCATTGGCGCCGAGACGCTGTCACGGCTGCTGAACTGGAAGGACCGGACGACCTGCGTCCTCTTCGGCGACGGCGCCGGCGCGGTCGTGGTCGAAGCGTCGAACGCCTCGGTCGGCATCGAGTCGACCGTGCTGCACGGAGACGGCTCCAAGGGGGAGCTCCTCATGGTCCGTGGCGGCGGCACGCGCCATCCGGCGACCGCGCAGACCGTGGAGCAGGGGCTGCATTTCATCTCGATGCAGGGCGGCGAGGTGTTCAAGCTCGCGGTGAAGTCGATGGCCGACGCCGCGGAGGAGGCGATCGCGGATGCCGGACTGCGGCTCGAGGACATCGCGATCTGCATCCCGCATCAGGCGAACGTCCGGATCATCGAGGGCATGGCCAAGCGCCTCCGCTATCCGATGGCGAAGGTGTTCGTGAACATCCAGGACTACGGGAACACCTCCGCCGCCTCGATCCCAATCGCGCTCAGCGAGGCGGCGGCGGCCGGACGGCTGCGGCGGGGTGACAAGGTGCTCCTGGTCGCCTTCGGCGGCGGCTTCACCTGGGGCGCGGCGGTGCTCGAATGGTTCGGCGAGCACGAGCCGGGACGCCCGAAGTCGATCATCGACCGCGCCCAGCGTCGGGTCGAGGATCTGGTCGACCGGGTCAGGCCGATCTAGGCCGACCCAGGCCGACCCAGAAGGCGACCCAGGCCGATCGCTCGTCCCTCGACACGAGCCGTGCCGGGCCGCGTCGATCGCCCCGGGTCGCGCCGGCCAGCGCGCGCGGCCATCCCGTTTGCTCGCTTCCGATTTAGGTATCGGAAGCGGTCGTGGACGGATGCGCCGACCGCCATGCGGTTAGAACGCCCATTCGAACGCGGGTCTCAGTCGGGTGTCCTCCGACTCTTTCTTCGCCGAACCGCTTGACACGCAGGCCCTTGTGGGTTGAAAGTACGGCCGCGTGGTGATTAGTGGGGACCAGTGGGGAACCATCTGGCCCCGGATGCGGAAGGCAGCTTGGAAACGTTCTTCGCCGGCGAATTCGCCCACACGCTGGACGAGAAGGGTCGGCTCGCGATCCCCGCAAAGTTCCGTCCCCGCTTCAAGGAAGGGGCGGTCGTGACGCGCTGGATGGGGGAGTGCCTCGCCGTCTTCCCGGCTTCGGAGTGGGAGGCGATCAACGCCGAGATCCGCACCCGTCCCCGCACCGACCCGGTGGTCCAGCAGTTCGTGCACTTCATCGTGGCCGGTGCCCACGACGCCGATCCGGATTCGCAGGGGCGTCTGACCGTCCCGGCTCATCTGCGGCAGTACGCCGGCCTGACCACCGACGCGCTCGTCATCGGCGCGTCGCGGAACCTCGAGATCTGGGATCCCGCGCGCTGGCACGCGCGTCTGGCGCAAGTCGAAGGCTCCATCGGCGAGAGCCTCGCCACCCTTGGCATTTAGTGGAGCGGACGATGCGGCCGGCGGAACTGGCGGCCAGCGGGCCCATGAGCCGGTCCTTCTGGCTGAGGTCCTCGCCGAGCTTGCGCCCCGCGAAGGTGGCCATTTCCTCGACGGCACGGTCGGAGCGGGTGGCCACGCCGCCGCCCTTCTCGAGCGGACCGCGCCGTCTGGCCGTCTCCTCGGGCTCGATGTCGACCCTGCGGCTCTCGCGATCGCGGGACGGGAGCTGGGCCGCTACGCCGATCGCGCCGTTCTGGTCCGCGCCAACTTCGCGGTTTGCGACGCGATCGGTCGCGAGCACGGCTTCACCGACCTCGACGGCGTCCTCCTCGACCTCGGGCTCTCGTCGATCCAGCTCGGCGATCGCGCGCGCGGCTTCAGCTTTCGGTCTGCTGGACCGCTCGACATGCGCGCCGACCCCGAGCTCTCGCTCACCGCGGGTGCGATCGTGAACACCTGGGATGAGCTCGAGCTTCGCCGCATCTTCGCTGAGCTGGGCGAAGAGCCGGAGGCCGCCCGCGTCGCCGCAGCGATCGTCCGCCGCCGCTCGAGCTCGCCGTTCCTCACCGCCGACGACCTCGGTCGCTTCGTCTATGGCGTGAAGGCCGGTAGGGCGAGCGGCGGCGCGGTGCGGCAGGGAAAGATCGACCCCGCGACCCGGGTGTTCCAGGCGATCCGCATGACCGTGAATGACGAGCTTACGAACCTCGCCCGCGGCCTCGTCGCCGCGGTGTCGCTCCTGCGTCCCGGTGGCCGGCTTGCGGTCATCTCCTTTCACTCGCTCGAGGATCGTGCGGTGAAGCAGTTCATCGCCCGGGAATCGCGCGACTGCGTTTGTCCTCCCCACCTCCCCACCTGCGTCTGCGGGCATCGCGCGGGCTTGCGCGTCGTCTCTCGTCGGCCGCTCATGGCGGCTGCCGCGGAGACGGCGCGCAACCCGCGTGCCCGCAGCGCACGGCTCCGGATCGCGGAGAAGATCGCCTCATGATGGCGTCCCAGGCGATCCGCACCGCACCGTCGCGCCCGCTTCCCGTCCGGCGTGGCGCACACGCCGTCCGCCGCCGTCCGGTCGCGACCGCGCGGAGCGCCGCTCCCGCGCGCAGCCGCCGCACCGCTCCCGGTGCGATGTCCACCGCGAGCTGGGATCTGCGCCTGTTCGGCGCGGCCGCCGCGGCGATCGTCATTGGCTTCGCGCTCGCGGTCCTCTACCTGTCGCAGGCCACCGCGATCTCGGTGACCGGCTACGAGGCCCAGCGACTCTCGGCGACCCGCGACGAGCTCCGGCGTCAGAACGCGCTCCTCGAGGTCCAGATCGCCAAGCTCGACTCGCCGGCCCGGATCGCGGCCGACGCCGCTCGGCTTGGGATGACCCGCACCAGCTACGTCCCGGTCATCGCCGCCGCGCCCCTACGCGCGGTCACGCGCTAGCGACCCCCACTCGCTCGAGCCGACCCGGTGCCCTGGCCACGGCCGGCGTGGCGGCGGTCCAGCACACGACGCGACGCGATGGAGGAAGGATGCAGGTCTCGCACTGGCGGCTGCGCGTCCTCTTTGCCTTCTTCGCCATCGCATCGCTCGTCCTCGCCGGGCGCCTCGTGTATTGGCAGACCGCCGGACGCGCCCATCTGCTCGCGGGCGCGACCGACCAGGTACGCAGCGATCTTGTCGTCGCCGCCCAGCGCGGCATGATCCGCGACCGGAACGGCGCGATCCTCGCTACGACGGTCCAGCTGCGCTCGCTCTATGCCGTCCCAGCGCAGATCCCCGACCACGCCGCGACGGCGCGCTCGCTCGGCGTGCTCCTCGGCCGTGACCCGGCACCGATCCAGGCGGCGCTCGATTCCAAGGCCGAGTGGCTGTACCTGCAGCGGCGCTTGCCCGAGCCGGCCGCGGCGGCGATCGCCGCGCTGGGCATTCCGGGGCTGGGCTTCGAGACCGAGCCGAAGCGTGTGTACCCGAACGAAACGCTCGCCGCTGCGGTCCTCGGGTTCGTGAACGATGACGGGAATGGCGTGTACGGCGTGGAGGGGCGCCACGACGCGGCCCTCCACGGGGTCGACGGACGGCTCGTCGTGGACCGCGACCCGGCCAATCGCGAGCTGGCACTCGGTGTGCGCCAGGCCCTGCCGGCGAAGGCCGGGACCGATCTCACTCTCACGATCGATCTCGTGGCGCAGACCGCCGCGGAACGGGAGCTCGCCGCCGCGATGGCGAAGGAGAAGGCGACCGGCGGGACGATCGTCATCATGGACCCGAACGATGGCGCGATCCTGGCCCTCGCGTCCGCGCCCTCCTTCGACCCCGCTCGGGTGCGCACCGCTGATCCGGAAGCCCTCCGGGACCGCGCGATCGCCTGGACCTACGAGCCCGGTTCGACGATGAAGGCCTTCACCATCGCCGGAGCGCTCGAAGAGAAGGTGGTGAAGCCGACCGACACTTACAACGATGTGGGGTACGCGATGGTCGGCGGGCGTCGACTGAACAACGCCCTCGGGAGGGCCTACGGAACGACGAGCGTGACGCAGATCCTCGAGCGCTCGTTGAACGCGGGTGCCGCGTGGGTCGGACAGAAGCTCGGTGCGCAAAAGCTGAATGACTATCTCCACGCCTTCGGGTTCGGCGAGCTGACCGGCGTGGACCTTGCCGGCGAGGTGAATGGGATGATCCGTCCGCTCGCCGAGTGGTACCCCGTTGACCTCGGGACCGCGTCGTTCGGACAGGGATTGTCCGTGACGCCGCTCCAGCTCGCCGCCGCGTACTCCGCCCTGGCGAACGGCGGCATCCTCTATCGCCCTTACGTGGTGGCCAGCCGGCGCGATGCGGATGGGGAGCACCGCACCGCGCCGGCAGCCATCCGCAGGGTGATCTCGCCCGAGACCGCGGCCACCGTACGCTCGATGCTCGTCTCGACCGTGGATAACGGCATCGCGCACAACGCCGCGATCCCCGGCTTCGGGGTCGGTGGCAAGACCGGCACCGCGCAGATCGCGAGCGACGATGGTCGCTACGTCGACGACGCGTACGTCAGCTCGTTCGCGGCGTTCCTCCCTGCGGAGGCGCCGCAGTTCGTCGTGGTGATCGTGCTCGATCGGCCTGACTCGCGCCTGCTCGGAACGGTCACGGCGACGACGATGTTCAAAGGCGTGGCGCAGGACCTCGTCCGTTACGCGCGCATCCAGCCCGACCGCAAGCCTTGAGGGCTAGCATCAGCTAGGTGTTCACGCTCGAACAGCTCGTGGTCGCGAGCGGTGGGCGCGTCGTGCGCGGCGCCGCGAACCCGACGACCGAGTTCCCCGGCGGGACCAATGACAGCCGGATCATCCGGTCGCGAGAGGTCTTTTTCGCGCTCACCGACGAGCGCGACGGCCACTCCTTCGTCGGTGCCGCATTCGCACACGGGGCGGCGGCAGCGGTGGTGCAGCGCATCCCCGATGACGTGCCGGCCGACGCCCTTCTGATCCAGGTCGCCAGCGTCCCTCACACGCTGCGACGCCTCGCCGAAGTCCTGCGCGCCGCGCATCCGATCCCGACGGTCGGCATCACTGGAAGCATGGGCAAGACCACGACAAAAGACGTGCTCGCCGCCG
>JAYVCA010000115.1:0-22245 GCA_043750135.1 Chloroflexota bacterium
GGATCGGATCGGACGCCGCTGGCTGCTGGTCGGCAAGCGGCAGCGCCAGGATGAACACGCTCCCGGCGTCGGTGCTGTTCTCCAGCCACAACCGGCCATGGTGCTGTTCGGCGAGCCGCCGGCTGATGTGTAGGCCGAGGCCGGTACCCGGGACGTCCCGGGTCCTCGGGGTCCGGTAGAACGGAGTGAAGATCCGATCGCGCTCATCTGCGCCGATGCCCACCCCGCCATCTTCGAAGCGAACCTGCGCCTCGTCGTCCGCGATCGCGAGAGACACCGCGATCGGTGACCCGGGGGGGCTGTACTTGATCGCGTTGTCCAGCAAATTGTTGAGGACCTGCGTGACGCGCTCGGGATCGCCGCGGACGCGGACCGGCTCCGCTGGACGCTGGAACGTGATCCGTGGAGCATCTCCGTGCTCATTGTTCGGGATCGTCACCGCGATGGTGAGGCCCAGATCGAACGTCACCACCTGGAGGCTCAGCGCGCCGACCGTGACCCGTGCGTGGTCGAGGAGCTCGCCGATCAAACGGTTCATGCGGCCGGCCTGCTCGATCGTGCGCTCGATCGCGCTGCGGGCCCGGGCCGGATCGGTGTCGATGTAGCGAAGCGCGAGCTGCGCCTGCCCGAGGACCGAGGTCAATGGCGTTCGCAGCTCGTGGACGGCGGTGCTGAAGAAGTCGGCCGGGGCCCACTCGGCCGATGCCGCGCTGCCGACCCCGGGAAACACCGTGATCTCGTCCGCGACACGGCTCGTGCTGTCGGGTAGCGCGGGGGAATGGGGCGACTCCACCGCGTGCTTGAGCGTGGCGAGGAACTCGATCACCAGGAAAGGCTTGTCCATGACGCCGGCGAAGCTCGCGGCTTTGCTCCGGTCTGAGGTTCCGGCGCGTGCCTCGGCCATCGAATCCGCGTCCGCGGTGAACATCAAGACCGGCAGCTCGGGGTGAGCACGTCGGATGGCCGCGGCATCGGCCCACGACCGCCCCCGTCCATCTGCCGCGGGCTCGCTATCCAGGATCACGCACCGGGGACGCCAGCGCTCCACGGCGGCAGGGATCTGGTCGTGATCAGCGATGGTCACGTGCCGGTAGCCGGCCTCATCAAGGAGCCGGCCCACGACCTTACTGACCATCGGCTCATCCTCGACGAGCAGCACGGTAGGACGGCCACCGTGGCTCGGGCGGTCATCGTCGTTGTTCAGGTGTGACGCGTCTGTCGACATCTGCCCCTGCGCTCCCCGCGCTGCCATCCCGGTGCGGCCGATGACCGCGCCGGGGAGCAACTGTGAGCACCCTGGGCCGTGGATTCATGACGGTTTCGTCAGGACCGTCGAGGGGAGCGGGCCGGTGGCTCAGCCGGGCTGGGCGACGAAGCGGTAGCCCTGGCCGCGCACCGTGTGGATGTAGCGGGGCGTGTTCACGTCGTCCCGTAGCTTGACCCGGAGTGCCCGGATGTGCCGTTCCACGACATTCGTCTCGGTCACGAAATCGGGTCCCCAGAGAGCATCGAGGATCAGGTCGCGGGTGACGACGGAGCCGCTATTTGCCGCGAGAAGATACAGCAGCGCCTGCTCGAGCGAGGTGAGGTGGATCTCCGAGGTCCCGACCTGGACCCGGTGGTTGAGGATGTCGATCCGCAGGTCGCCGACCTGGACCACGGGAACGATGTTCATCTGTTCACCGTAGATCCGGCGGATGAGCACGCGGACGCGGGTGAGAAGCTCCGCCGGCACGAACGGCACCATCAGGATGTCGTCGGCGCCGCGGTCGAGGACAGCCAGATTCTTCTTGAGGTCGTCCCGGCGGGTGAGTGCGATGATCGGGAGCCGTCGGGCCCCCGGTTCGTTGTCGACGAACTCCATCGCGCGGCCGGCGTCAGCTTCGACGTCGACGATCGCCAGATGCGGCCGCACCTCGGCGACCGCGCGCGTCGCGTCGTTGAGCGTGAGCTCGATGCGCACCTGATAGTGGCCGTGGTTCAGGGTCAGGGCCACCACCCTGGTGAGCGGATGATCGTCCATGACGATCAGCACGCGGAACGGCTCCGAACCGCGCTGAACGGCATGATCGATGGCCATTTCGGCAAACATAGTGCCAGACCAATGCAAGCCCTGGTCCGTTTGGCCAAGGCCTGGGCTTAGGTCCCGGCTGAGGTTTTGGCGCTTTCCCTGGCGCTTTCATAGATGCGGACGCCGAGCTCGCGGCTGGTGGGAAGCGGCCAGCGGCTCGGATCCCCGTCGACATAGGCGGTCGCGTCCTGATGGCCGGTGATCACGAGCAGGCCCGTTGGGCTGGTGAGGGGCGTTCCGATCCACAGCAGCTCCCCTTCGCCGGCCTCGTTCGGCCGCGGGTCGCGCGGTAGTTCTCGCGATGACGAGGGCTGGTCGCCGAAGGCGTGGGCCTGGTCATTCGTGCCCGCCTCGGTGACGGCCATGCGGTAGTACGACGGCTCCCCTGGCCCGTCCGCGAGAGCTGCGCGCTCTTTGTAGAAGCGTGGCCGACCGCCGCTCTGCAGCTCCGGCGACAGCGCGGCGTGGATTCGTTCGCCGGCGTCGTCACCTGATCCAGGGAGGGCCTGCACGCGTCGCAGACACGCAACATCGTGGCGATCGTCGATGCTCACGAGCATCGGCAGCAACTGCTCGTCTTTCGCTCGGGGCATGCTCGCCAGCCGGGCGGTGGCGCGGACGCGCGACGCGAGATCCGCCGTCGTCAGACGTAGCTCATGAAGGATGAAGAATGTCTTGGTCACCTGTCGATACTGGACCGGGGCGACCCGTGGAACATGACGACTTCGCCATGAGGGTCCGGGACGACATGACGGAACCGTCACGACCGCTGGACGCCGCGAGGACTATGTTTACTCATACGCGGGGGATCTGCTCACCGAGCAGCGTCCAGGAAGAATGGCAACATGAAGCGCCCGACTCGGCTTTCCGTCCGGTCCTTGGGCCTCGCGACCGCGCTCCTTCTCGCCGTCGGCGCTCTGGGCACCGGGCTCGCGGCAAGCGCCGCCAGCCCCACGACGGTGGGCCTTGGGACGGCCAATGCCTTCGCGGTCCTCGCCGGCGCTGGGATCACCAACACCGGCCCGACGACGATCACGGGCGACGTTGGGACCTTTCCGACAACGACCATCAGCGGGTTCCCGCCGGCAACGGTGAGTGGGACCAATCACGCCGGCGACGCGGTCACCCAGACAGCCAAGACCGATCTGGTCACCGCCTACGGCGACGCCGCCGGACGCGGCCCGACCAACCCGGTCGTTGCTGACCTCGGTGGCCAGACCCTCGCGGCTGGCGTCTACAACTCCGCCTCGTCGATCGGACTCACCGGCGCGGTCACCCTCTCCGGGACGTCGAGCGATGTCTGGATCTTCCAGGCTGGCTCGACGCTGACGACGGCCACCGGAAGCAGCGTCGTCCTCACCGGCGGCGCGCAATCCTGCAATGTCTTCTGGCAGGTCGGCAGCTCCGCGACGATCGGTACGGGCTCCTCGTTCAAGGGAACGATCATGGCCCTGACCTCGATCACCGTGACGACCGGCGCATCGGTCGACGGCCGGGTGCTCGCACGCAACGGTGCGGTGACCCTGGATACCAACAGGATCACTCGGTCGACCTGCGTGGCCGCCGTGGTCGCCACGCCGACGCCGACGCCTGTGCCGACAGTTGCGGTCGTCGCGCCTGTCGCGACCGCCACCCCGAAGCCAAGCCTGGCGGGCCTTCCGTCGACCAGTACGGTGCCTGGGAGCGACACGCCGGCCTGGCCGTTCGCGATGGCTATTGGGGTGCTTGTGCTCGCCACACTCGTCGGGGCCCGCAAGGTCGTCGTCTCCCGCACGAGCTAGGTCTGCCGCGAATCGATCCGCGAGGGGGGAGTTCCGTGAGGGTCTCCCCCTTCTTACCTTTCTCCCGAAAGGTGGCGCATCGCTCGGGAGGCGCCCACCAAGGCTATCGCTCCGCGAGCGGGATCCAGGACTTGCCCGTCGGCCCGGTGTACTCGGACTCAGGGCGGATCAGCCGATTGTCGCCGTGCTGCTCCATGATGTGCGCGCACCAGCCGGCCATCCGGCCGATCGCGAAGATCGACGTTCCCAGATCCGCCGGGATGCCAAGGTAGGTGTACGTCGTCGCGGCGTAGTAATCAACGTTCACCGGCATCTTGCGAGTCCTGTTCACCTCGGCGACCAAAGCCTCTTGGATCGCGAAGTACGGCGTCCCGCGCCCCCCCTTGGACAGCTCTTCGGCGAACGCGCGAAGGAATTTGGCCCGCGGATCGGTGGTGGTGTAGACGCGGTGACCGAAGCCCGGGAACTTGAGCTTGTTCGCGAAGCCCTTCTCCACGAACGCAGGGACGTGCTCGACAGTGCCGATCTCATCGAGCAACTTCATCGTCCCGTCGGTGGCGCCCCCGTGTAGCGGGCCCTTGAGCGCGGCGAGGCCGGCCGTGACCGCAGCGTGCATGTCGGCAAGCGTCGCCGCGGTGATCCGCGCGGCGAACGTCGATGCGTTCAAGCCGTGCTCCGCCTGGAGGATGAAGCAGGTGTTCAGGATCTCCGCGGCGCGCGGGTGCGCATCGTCGCCCCAGGTCATCCGGGCGAAGTTCGCGGCATGCCCGAGCTTTGGGTCAGGAGGGATTGGCTGCTCGCCCTTCCGCCGGCGGATGTACGTCGCCAGGATCGTCGGGAGCTTTGCCACGAGGCGGATGGACTTCTTGTACTCGGCCTCGTGGGAGTTGTCGCCCTCGGACGGATCCTCGATCGCCGAGGCCGACACGACCGTGCGGAGCACGTCCATCGCGGTGCCGCTCTCGCTCATCTCAGAGAGGATGTTCCGCAGGAACGGCGAAAGCGCGCGGTGCTTGGTGAGCTCAGCCTTGAAGTCGACGAGCTCCTTCTTGTTCGGAAGGTCACCGTTCAGCAAGAGGTAGGCGACCTCCTCGTACTCGGCCCTCGGCGCGAGCTCGTCGATCATGTAGCCGCGGTACTGGAGGAAGTTGTCCGAGACACTGCTGATATCGGTCGTTGTCGCGACGACGCCTTCGAGGCCGCGGGGGGTCGGGGCGGTCTTCTGCTGCATGGGATCAGTTTCGCACCGTCGCCCGGTCTGGCGCGTCTGGCGTTCGGCGGACCTTTCCGGGACCTTTGGCCCACTTGCGCCCGCCCGGCTGCCGGTCGTACAGTCCCGCCAGCGAGGTTTGGCAGAACTAAACATGTCAGCCCCTCATCCCACCCACCGGCGGAGGGCGGCGATCCTGATACAGGGTCGGCGCCCTCGCGCTATCTGGCGCCGGATAGATTGAGGCCGAGGAAATGACCATCGCCCGAGGCGCAGCGACCCCGCGCCGCACTCCGGTCCCGGCCGATCGCTACCGCCGCGCGGTGCGCCACGCCCAGGCGCGACTGCCCCGTCGCCGCCGTCTCCCGACCGTCGCGGCCGCATTGTTCTGGATCTTCCTGCTCGCCGGTGCGGGGACGATCGCCATTCGCGTCGCCGGAGGAGTCTCGGTGGTCGCGGGTGACCTGGGGTCGTTCGTCGCCGACCTGGTCCCCCCGGCCAGGTCGATCGATATCCCGCTGAGTGACCCGAACGGCAGCATCGCCGCCGTCCCGATCTTTGACCCGACCCCCGACTTTGTCGCCATGCCGGCGCTGCTCCTTCAAGGACGGGTGCCCTCGTTCGAGATCGTCAGCGGACGTCACATCGAGGTCACCGTCAACGATGGGCCGTCCGCCTTTGCGCAGATCGACGCGAATGGCCACTTCGCGGTCCCGATCACGCTGAAAGACGGGCCGAACGGCATCATCGTCGCTCTTCTTGCCGACCGCGAGATCGTCGTGACGACCTCACGGATGATCGTGCTCGATCGGCTCCCTCCGGCGCTCGGCATCGCAAAGCCGAAGACCGGCGATGTGATCGATGGATCGAGTGTCACGGTCGAGGGGAAAGCCGAGCCCTACGCCGCCGTGAGGGTGAATGATCGGAACGTCGTCGTGAGCGCCGACGGCAGCTTCAGCGAGTCGTTCACCGCGCCCTTCGGGCCGCTGGCGATCACGGTGGTCGCCAAGGACCGCGCCGGGAACGAGACCAGGTCGGTGGCCATGGTCGTCGTACGCGACAAGACCGCCGCCGGGACGGTCACGCTCTTTGTCGCGTTGGACAAGCCGGCGGTGAAGCCGGGGCAATTGGTGACCGCGACCATCACCCTGAGCGATCCATCCGGGCCGCGCGGTGACACGAGCGTGTCGCTCTCCGTCGGGGTCGTCCCGATCGGGACGACCAAGACCGATAGGCTCGGGAAGGCGACGATCAGCTTCGCCGCGCCGCCGAATGACGGCGTGGCGCAGGTCGTTGTCCTCGGCGCCGGGGTGTGGGGAAGCGCGACACTCGCCGTCGCGAGGTAGCCCTTCGCGTCGCTCCCGTTAGTCTCAGTCGCGAGAGATGAGCGAAGCGAACAGCGTCCTCTTTGCGCTCCTCGGTGGGACCGCCCTGCTGCTCTTCGGCGTGCGCTTCGTCGGCGAGGGCCTCCAGCGCGCGCTCGGGAGCCGGCTTCGGCATGTCCTCTCGACGCTCACCGGCAACCGGATCAAGGCTCTTGCCGTCGGCGCGGGGGTCACCGCGGTCCTTCAGTCGTCGAGCGCGACGACGGTCATGCTCGTGGGCTTCGCCTCCGCGGGCCTCCTCACGCTCCGCCAGACCATCGGCGTCATCCTCGGCGCGGACATCGGGACGACCCTCACCGTCCAGCTCCTGGCCTTCAACGTCCTCGGCTTCGCACCGCTTGTCGTCTTCCTCGGATGGCTCATGTACACGGCCTTCGCCGGCCGGACCCGCTACATCGGGCAGGGGATCCTCGGCTTCGGCTTCTTGTTCCTGGGGATGAAGCTCATCGCCGACGGCACGCTCCCGCTGCGCCATTCCGAGCTCGCCGTCGAGCTGTTCACTGCTCTCGTCTCGCAGCCGTTCATCCTCCTGCTCCTCGCGGCGGTGTTCTCGGCTCTGGTGCGCTCGAGCGCCGCGACGATCGGCATCGCACTCTCGTTCGCCGCGGGCGGCCTCATGAACCTCGACGGCGCCATGGCGATCATCTTCGGCGCGAATATCGGTACGGCCGCGTCCGCGCTCCTTGCCTCGGTCGGGGCGAACGCCGAGGCTCGCCGCGTCGCGCTGGCGCACGCGGTGTTCAAGGTCGTGGGTGTCGCGATCTTCCTTCCGTTCAGTGTCGCCTTCGCCGACCTCGTTCGACTGACCGCCAGTGACCCGCAGCGCCAGATCGCCAACGCGCACTCCCTGTTCAACCTCATCGGCGCGTTGCTGTTCCTTCCATTCACGCCCATTGCGGCCGATATCTTCACCCGTCTCGTCCCGGATAGCCGCCGCCCCGACGTCGGCGCGATGTACCTCAACCCGAATGTCATCGACACCCCGGCGGTCGCGCTCGGCCAGGCGCTGCGCGAGCTACTTCGGATGGGCGACGTGGTCCTGCAATCGCTGCGGGACACGATCGTGGTCTTCTCCCGCGATGACACCGCGCTCATGCGTGAGGTCATCCGCCGGGATGACCAGATCGATCGGCTCGAAGAGGACATCAAGCAATACGTCATCAAGCTTCGGCAGAACGCGCTCACCGAAGAGCAGTCCGAGCGCGAGACCGCCCTTCTCTTCGTCGTCGTGAACCTCGAGGAGATCGGCGATGTCATCGAAAAGAACCTCATGGAGCTAGCGGAGAAGAAGATCCGCGGCCAGCACCGCTTCAGCGCGCAGGGCTGGGCCGAGATCCAGGATCTTCACGCCAAGGTCGTTGAGAACATGGAGCTCGCGCTCGGTGCTTTGGCGGCGAATGACCGCGAGATCGCCGAGAAGGTCGTGCGGCATAAGTCGCACGTGAATGCCATGGAGCGACGGCTGCGCCAGGCACACATCGACCGGTTGCACGAGGGACTTCCGGAGTCGATCGACACGTCGAGCATCCACCTGGACGTGCTCGCCTCGCTCAAGCGCGCGAACTCGCTCATCACCGGCATCGCGTATGCCGTGCT
This sequence comes from Chloroflexota bacterium, assembly GCA_043750135.1. Lineage (GTDB taxonomy): Bacteria > Chloroflexota > Limnocylindria > P2-11E > P2-11E > UBA4735. Next base: position 8,044 of record JAYVCA010000115.1, read on the forward strand.
CGGGCAGCACACCGTTGAGTGAGGCGTACGTCGGCACATCAGGCTGGGCCTACGCGAGCTGGAAGCAGAAGTTCTACCCGCCGGAGGTGAAGACCAAGGAGCTGCTCGCGCATTACGCGACGCGCCTGCGGACGAACGAGGTGAACTACACGTTCAATCACCTCCCGACGGCGCGGAACATCGAGAGCTGGCAGGCCCAGACGCCTCCAGACTTCGTGTTCGCGCTAAAGGCGTCGCAATACATCACGCATATCAAGCGCCTGGCTGAACCGGCGACGACGCTCCCGCCGTTCTTCGAAAAGGTCCGCCCGCTCGGGGCGCGCCTCGGGCCGATCCTGTTCCAGACCCCTCCTTGGCTGAAGCGCGACGACGACCTTCTGGCGATGTTCGTCGGTGAGCTTCCCTCGGACGTCCGTTGCGCGCTCGAGGTGCGCGACCCGTCCTGGTACGACCCGGCGGTGTACGAGCTCCTCCAGGCGAAGGCCGTCGCACTGGTCCACGGGGAGGGGGAGAAGGCACCCTCGCCGGTCAACACCTTGGGAACGACCGCGGACTTCGCGTACGTACGGCTGCGGGCACGCGACGGCTACGACGACGACGCGATCGCGGGTTGGGCCGAGCGGCTACGCGCGCTCCTGGGGGCCGGGAAGGACGTGTACGCCTATTTCCGGCACGACGAAGACGGCTCGAATGGCGTGGCGGCCGAGAAGCTCCGCGATCTCCTCACGCCCGGGAAGCGGGGCGCCTGACCCAAAGCGGGTCGCGCTGCGTACCCCTGGCAGTGCGGCAGCTGGGCAGCATCATCGCCCTGGTCATCGGGCTGACCGCCTGCGGTCCGGCGGCACTGCCGAGGGAGGCCCGCCAGATCGATCCGGTCCTCGCGACCGCCGAGCGCGGGAAGCTCGGGACCGTGCTGACTGCCGATGGGCAGACCCTCTATCTGTTCACGAAGGACGTACCCGGCCAGACCCGGTGCGTCGACCGATGCGCGCAGGACTGGCCGCCGCTCATCGTCACCCGGCATCCCGACACGCGCGGCGATGTCCCAGGAAAGCTCGGCACCGTCAAGCGCGATGATGGCCGCCGGCAGCTCACCTACAACGACGTCCCGCTCTACCTGTACATCGAGGACGCGCCTCATTCCGACGACGCGAACGGCCAGGACGTCGACCATGAGTGGTACGTGATGAAGCCGTGAGCGGAGCGCTCGTCGCAGCGGTCGTCATCGGCTCGTTCGTCGTGTACATCGCGGTCGCTCAGCTCGCTCGATCGCGCGGGATCCGTGCCCGCGGCCGGACGACCGACCGGGCCATCGGCTTTGCGCAATCATCGCCGGTCTTCGTCTTCGTTCCGTACCTCATCGTCCTCCTTCGGCCGGGGCCGGAGCTTCCGTTCGCTGACGCCGTGCGCTGGGTCGGTCTCACGCTGGCGATCGCCGGTGTGGTCTTCGCGCTGTGGGCGATGCGCACCTTGGGTCGTCACTTCGATGTCGAGCTGGAGGTCCATGAAGGTCACGAGGTCATCGAACGCGGCCCCTACGCGCTGGTGCGGCACCCGATCTACACCGGCCTGGCGCTGCATTTCATCGGCGCCTGCCTCGCGACGGGCAATCTCCTCCTCATTGCGGGAACCCTCGGTGCCTCGTTCCCGGCTTTCTATCTGCGCGCCGCAGCGGAGGAGCGCCTCCTATCGGTGCGGCTCGGGCCGGCCTATGCCGCATACGCGCGCCGGGTGCCGATGCTGATGCCGTTCTTGAAGATCCCACACTCCGACTGACCGTTCGCGCGGCGGTCAGCGCTGCTTGGTCGTGCGACCATTGAGCCAGATGGAGTTAGGCATCTACACGTTTGCCGAGGTCGCAGGCGAGGCGGGCAGGACTGTCGCCGGCGATGTACGGCTGCGCGATCTGATGGAGGAGATCGAGCTCGCGGATCAGGTCGGCCTTGATGTCTTCGGCGTGGGTGAGCACCACCGGCCGGACTTCGCGGTCTCCGCGCCGGCGGTGGTCCTTGCTGCCGCGGCGGTGAAGACGACGCGCATCCGGCTCACCAGCGCGGTGAGCGTCATCAGCTCTGACGACCCGGTCCGCGTGTTCGAGGAATTCGCCACGGTCGACCTGCTGTCCGGCGGCCGGGCCGAGATCATGGTCGGTCGGGGGTCGTTCACCGAATCGTTCCCGCTGTTCGGCTACGACCTGAACGACTACGACGAGCTGTTCGCGGAGAAGCTCGATCTTCTGCTGAAGATCCGGGAGTCGGTCCGGGTCACCTGGAGGGGCGAGCACCGGGCACCCCTGGATGACCTGCCGGTGTATCCGCGTCCGGTCCAGGAGCACCTGCCGATCTGGGTCGGCGTGGGCGGCAACCCGGAGTCCGCGGTCCGCACGGGCATGCTGGGCCTCCCAATGGCCCTCGCGATCATCGGCGGGATGCCGGAGCGCTTCGCGCCGTTCGCGCAGCTGCACCGCGATGCCGCGCGGCAGGCCGGCCACGATCGGGTCCCGGCGCTCAGCATCAATTCGCACGGCTATCTCGCCGAGACCCGCCAGCAGGCGCTCGACGAGGCGTTCCCGGCCTTCTCGACGATGATGAACCGCATCGGCCGGGAGCGTGGCTGGTCGCCGATGACGCGGCGTGACTTCGATGCCGGCACTGCGCTGCGGGGCGCGAGCTTCGCCGGCAGCTCGCAGGACGCGATCGACAAGATCCTGTTCCAGTACGACATCTTCCATCACGACCGGTTCCTGATGCAGATGAGCGTCGGGCCGCTTCCCCACGACAAGGTCATGCATTCGATCGAGCTGTTCGGCACGGTCGTCGCCCCCGCGGTGCGGGCCGAGATCGCGCGCCGGGAGGCGGCCTAGCCTAGCTCGCCCGGTCGGGTGAGGCCTGCGGACCGGCCCGGTCCGCACGGTCGAGACGGATCTGCACCGCGTTCGGGGTGCGGCCGAGGTCCGCCGCGAGCTCTTCGACGCTTCGGCCGTTGGCGCGGCCGTTCCGGAGGATCGCATCCTCCTCTTTTGTCCACGGGGTGCCGGTCTTGGGCGGAAGCGGCGCGTGCCAGGTGCGATCTGCGCGCCGCCGCGCCGGGTTCTCGATGGTCCGGGCGGCCTCCTGGAGGGCGCGGATGATATCCGCGCGCCGCACGATGCTGTCCGGCGGCAGGACCTCACCGTTGGTCGGATCGAGGCCCCGCGAGAGGGCGAGGAGGATCTGCGCGGTCGTCGGCTGCACGGATCCAGTCTGGCAGGTCAGGCCGCGCTAGTTGCTCGGGACCTGCCAGTCCTTCGGGATCATGTGGACCCAGGTCTGGCCGGGCGAGAGAAGGATCCGCTCGCCGCTCTGGCTGGTGAAGGTCCAGGGGTCATTGATCGAGGCGCGGCTCCAGGTCCCGTCCTGCCGCCGGCCATCTCGGAAGATCGAGAGCGCGCCCGATCCGGTGGTCCGGACATTCACGCCGGTGCTGCCGAGCGAGTCCTCGATGATCGCGGTGCCAAAAATGTCGGTGTAGACGACGACGATGTTCCGGGGCGCGATCGCGACATTAGCCCAGGCGTCGACCTCACGGACCTCGCGGCCGAGGTTTGGGTCGTACTGCCAGCGGGCGTAGGTCCGGGTGCCGGCGTCGTAGGCGTAGCGGACCTGGTCGTTGCGCTGGTAGGGGATCGAGAGCGCGGTCGCGAACCCAGAGCCGTTCATCCCGCCAGCCCAGCCGATGTGGTTCACCGAATCGAGGAAGCCCCAGCTCGGGACGTCCACCGGCGCGCCGCCGCCGGCGTTGTTCGTGGCCTGACGCAGGCTGGCGCTCGAGGCGTAGAGGTTGTACGGCGAGGTCCGCACGTTCCCGGCATCGTCGCTGCCGACGCGGTAGTACGCGTTCCAGCAGCAGGGGTAATTCGCGTTCAGGTCGATGTACTTCCCGGCTGCGGCATCGTCCTTGATGTACTGGGTCTCCTCGATCGTGGCACCGGAGTAGGCGAGGGCGCCGCGGACCATCGGCGTGATCTCGCGGTCGGAGAGCCGAGCCGAACGGATCGAGCCGATCGTCGCCGGGTCCTGGGAGTGGAAGATCGCCTCGTAGCGGGTGATGCCGGCCTCGACCAGGGTCTCGAAGATGATGTCCGCCTGGCTCGTGCCGCTGTGCGGCCGGGCCGCGGGTGCGTTGTCGATGCGTACATTGAGCGATCGGCGCTGGACATTCGGCTGACCGGCGGCGAATTGCTTCCCGTTCAAGGGCCAGCACGTCGCGCACGGCGGACGAGACGAGGCGCCGGGGAGCGTGCCGTCGGCATTCTTCACGACGACGACCCAGTACACGCCGTAGTCCTCCATCCACTGCGCGCCTTCGATCATCGGGCGGAGCGAGACGACGTAGACACCCGCGGCGGTCGGGGCCTTCACATTGAACTGGAACCAGGCGACCTGGGTCGGGCCGACGTAATCGGCCGGCTGCTGTGCGATCCGGTTGTAGCGCGGCCAGCCGGTGTTCGGCGAGCCGAGCTGTCCATCTCCGCCGAGGATGCTGGCGCTGTCCTGGCCCGGCTCTGGCCCGCTGGTACCGAGGTACGCGACCTCGCCCATCCGGCCGTTCACCCAGCCGCGGGACCCGACGTTGTAATACGCGACCGTCGCCTGCTTGGTGTCGCCGGGGCAAAGCGCCATGTACCCGCTCTGGCCGAACCACGCGGCGTGGAAGCCGGCCAGCCCCTTGGGCAGCTCGCCCAGCGCGGGGGGCGGGATGCCCGGGCCGACCGTCGATTCGCAGGTCGCGATCGTCGTCTCCGCGGCCGCGGCCGGCCGGCCGGCTGCCGGCGGGGCGATGAGGATCGCGAGGACGATCGCGAGGGCATTCACCCAGCTCAGCGGACGCATCTGGCCACCCTTCCTTCTACGAACGACGATCGGACGAACGGACTGTTGTCAGAACGCAGGCTACGGCGCGCTTGTCACGCTCCAACCGGGATAGATGAAATGGATCCAGCTTTGTCCGGGGGAGAGGAGGATCGATTCGCCCGCTTGGTTGCTGAAGCTGAACATGTCAAGCACGCCGTCGCGCTTCCAGGTCCCGTCCTGACGCCGGCCGTCGCGGAAGATCGAGGCCGGACCGCCGCCGGTCATCCGGTAGTCGAGGCCCCGGCTGCCGAGGGCATCCTCCACGACGCTGGTGGTCCAGATGTCGGTCGTCATGACGATGACGTTCCGGGCGAGGATCGGACCGCTCCCGTCGCCGTCGACGGTCTGTGCTCCCTGCTGCGACCGGCGGTAGCCCTTGCTGCCTTCGTCCCAGGTGAACGTCGCGGGCCAGGTCTGGAATGGCACCGTCGCCGTACGGGCGGCGACCGACCCCACGAAGCCGCCCGCGGTCGCCTCATGTTCGGCGGACGGGAGGAACGCAAGTGGGGGCACGTCGACCGGGGCCGCGCCCCCGGCACGGTTCACCGCCTCCCGGAGCGCGGGCGTGCCGCTGAACTCGTTGTTCGGCGCGGGCCGGAAGCTCACCCGGTAGTAGGGGCGGCCGTCACGATCGGCGTCGACCGAGAGCATGTTGCCGTCCTTGATCGACTGGGTCACCGCGTCTCGCTCCTCGACCGTCGATCCGGAAGACGCAAGCGCGCCCTTGAGCATCTGAGTGAGGTGCAGGTCGCTGAAGCGGTAGCTGCGGATCGGGCCGACGGTCCCGACGTCCTTGCTGTGGAAGATCGCCGAGAACCGCGTGACCCCGCCCTCGACGATCATCTCGAACACCAGGTCGGCCTTGGAAAGTCCGTATTGCGGCCGCGCGTTCGGGTCATTCGGGAGGCGGATGTTGAGCGGGCGCCGCTTGATCGCGCTCGCGTCGTCAGCTTTCGACCCGGTGAGCGGCCAGACGACCGGCTTGGGGGTCGGTGGGGGGGTTGGGGGCGGGCCCTTCACGGTGGGCGCCGAGGTCGCCGTCGCCGTCGCGCTCGCCAGGGGCGACCCGGCGCTGACCGGCGGGGGCGGGTTGCCGCCGCAGGCCGAGGCGACCAGGAAGCAGACAAACAGGACAACTGTCGCGTTCCGCGCCAACTTGGTTGTCATCTGCGCGGCCAACCGTAGCACGACGAGACAGAGCTTCGATAGAGCAAAGCCGGGTCGGAATCGGTCACCGCGGTCGCTGCCGGGCCTCGGTCAGCGGCCGGCGAGCGCCTTCTTGACCAGACCGGGAATCTCGCTCGGCGCGTTCGCGACCCGGATGCCCGCGGCTTCGAATGCCGCGACCTTCGACTGCGCGGTGCCCGAATTCCCGGACACGATCGCGCCGGCGTGACCCATGCGCTTGCCGGGCGGCGCGGAGCGGCCGGCGATGAATGCGACCGCCGGCTTCTTCCCGTACGCGCGCATGTACTCCGCGGCCCGCTCCTCAGAGCTCCCGCCGATCTCGCCGACGATCACGATCACTTCGGTCGCGGGGTCCTCATTCAGGTACCGGACCGCGTCCGGAGTGGGCAGACCGATGATCGGGTCGCCGCCGATGCCGATGCAGGTCGTCTGGCCCAGCCCGGCCTGGGTGAGCAGGTCGGCGATCTCGTAGGTGAGCGTGCCGCTGCGCGAGACGAAGCCGACCGGCCCGGCCGAGAAGTTCTCCGCGGGCATGATGCCCACCTTCGCCGCGCCGGGCGAGATGAGACCGGGGCAGTTCGGTCCGATGAGGACGCTCCTGCCCTTCTCGAGCAGCGACGCGACGCGGAGCATCTCGTGGACCGCGATGTTTTCTGTGATCGCGACGACGAGCGGGAGGCTGCTATCCAGGGCCTCGAGGATGGCGTCCGCGGCACCGGACGGCGGCACGAAGATGATCGTTGCGTTCGCGCCGGTCGCAGCGACCGCCTGCGCGACGGTGTCGAAGAGGGCGATGGCGTCCTGCGTCGTGCCGCCCTTGCCAGGCTTCGTCGCGCCGACGACCTGCGTGCCGTACTCGCGCATCCGCCCAGCATGGAAAGCGCCTTCGCGGCCCAGGCCCTGGACGATGAGCCGGGTGTCCTTTCCGACGAGAACGCTCATGACGGTCGGCCCGGCGTGGCGGCGTCCGCTGGATTCGCCAGCCGGACCGCTTCGGCGGCGGCGTCATCCATCGTCGTGCGCGAGACCAGCGGCGCGCCTTCGAGCAACGCGCGCCCTGCGGCGGCCTCGGTGCCGGCGAGGCGGATGACGAGCGGGACCTTGGGCTTCGTCTGCGCGAACACGGCGAGGATGCCCTTCGCGACCTCGTCACCGCGGGTGATGCCACCGAAGATGTTGATGAACACGCTCTTCACCTTGGGATTGGCGAGGACGATCTCGAGCGCGGCTTTGACCACCTCTTCCTTCGCGCCGCCGCCGACATCTAGGAAGTTCGCGGCCGTGCCGCCCGCGTTCTGCACCGCGTCGAGCGTGCTCATCACCAGACCTGCACCATTCCCGATGATCCCCACGTCGCCGTCCAGCTGGACGTAGCTGAAGCCGAGCGCCTTCGCGGCCTCCTCCTGCTGTTCGCCTGGTCCGATTTCTTTCCATTTCGCCAGCTCGGGCTGGCGGAAGAGTGCGTTGTCGTCGATCTCGAGCTTCGCGTCGCCGGCGACCACCGATCCGTCCTCTTGGATGAACAGGGGGTTGATCTCGATCGTCATCGCGTCGCTCTGCATGAAGACCGCATGCAGCTGCTGGGCCACCAGGGCGACCGCGTCGCGCTGGGCCGCGGGGACGCCAGCCGCGAAGCAGAGCGCGCGCGCGGCGAAGGCGGGGAGGCCCAACAGCGGATCGGGCCAGCTCCGCGCGATCTTCTCCGGCGCGGTGGAGGCGACCTCCTCGATGTCCATGCCGCCGACGGTCGAGAGCATCACGACCGGCCGGCGGCGGTCGCGGTCGATGGTGACGCCGAGGTAGAGCTCCTGGGCGATCTTCGCCGCACGCTCGACGTAGACCTTCTCGACGGTGAAACCCTTGATGTCCATCCCCAGGATCGCACGCGCATGCCCGCCGGCCTCGGCGGCGGTCTTCGCGAGCTTCACGCCCCCCGCCTTCCCGCGACCACCGACGTGCACCTGGGCCTTCACCACGACCGGGAGACCGAGCTCCGTCGCGGCCGCCTCGGCCTCGGCGGCTGTGGTGGCGACGCGGCCCTCGGGAACGGCGATGCCGGCGCGGGCAAGCACCTGCTTCGCCTGGAACTCATGCAGCTTCACGGGCTTCGGACTCTATCGTGTCCCGCGATGCGGCGCGTCGTGGTCGGCGGAGAAACGAGCGCGGGGAAAACGACCTTTGCTCGGGCGCTCGCCCGAAGGCTCGACGTGCCGGTCGTCGAGCTTGACGCGTTGTTCTGGGGGCCGGACTGGACCAAGTCCGATCCCGATGATTTCCGCGCGCGCGTCCACCGCGTTGTCGCGGCGGATGCCTGGGTCATCGACGGGAATTACTCCGTCACCCGCGATCTGGTCTGGTCGCGAGCCGATACGTTCGTCTGGCTCGACCCGTCGTTCCCGGTCCTGCTCTGGCGGCTCTTCCGCCGCACCAATCGACGGATCCGGACCAGGGAAGAGCTCTGGAATGGCAACCGCGAACGATTCCGCAACGCATACCTCTCGACCGATTCGCTCTACGTCTGGCTGTTCCGGGCCCACCGCCGGCACCAGCGCGAGTGGCCGGGAGCGATCACGCGCTACCCGCACCTGCGGGTCCTGCGGTTCCGCTCGCCGCGCGACGTCGCCCGCTGGCTCGACACCGTGACCCGGGTCGGCGACGCCCCTTAGAGCGGGAGAATGGTCACGCGTATGGCCGGGAGGCGGACTCGATCTCGCGGGCGAAGCCCCGCGGTGAGGTGACGACCGCCTCGAGGGCGCGAGCGATCGTGCGCCGGTGGGCCGGGTCGATGTCCGGAGGGACCTCGTCCTCGTCGAGAACGAGGAAGCTCGCGTCTGGCCGCACGAGGATGTCGACCGCGAGGTCGAGCCATTCGACGGTGGCCGCCGCGATGCGCGGGGGAGCGCTCACGTTCACGTAGTAGGCGAGCGTCCGGCCGTCCACCAGCCAGTGATAGACGTTGTAGGGCCGGTCAGCCCAGAAGTGACCGATCGTCACCGCCCCCCGGGGAACGGTGATGATCCCGCCGGCGACCGACCAGTCGTGGTCGAGCGTGTACCCGAGGATTGCCGATCGGCCCGGATCGATCGCCAGGCCGGCGCAGGCGAACTCCACGCTGGACCCGTCGAGCTTCGTCTTGCGCTCGATGACCGCCGCATCCTTTGACACTCCACTACGCATCCGTAGCATGAGTGTGCCGTGAGAGAGCTGTTCCAGGTCGTCGAGGTCGGCCCGGCCTGGTATCAGGAGAACATCCCCTGCCAGGAGGCCTGTCCGGTGCGCACGAACTGCCGCGGCTACCTCAACCTGGCGGCTGCCGGCGAGTTCGAGAAGGCCTGGGAGCTGGCGCTCGACCCGAATCCGATGGCCTCGATCTGCGGCTCGGTCTGTGCGGCGCCGTGCGAGTCGGCCTGCCGCCGCAAAGAGGTCGATAAGCCGCTCTCGATCCGCTATGTGAAAAAGTTCCTCTCCGATTGGGCGCACGATAACGTCACGATCGACGGCCGCCCATACACCCAGCCGGCACCTCCGGTGTTCGGTCCGCCGGCGAAGAAGGTCGCGATCGTCGGCGCGGGCTGCGCCGGCCTCTCCGCGGCGAGCGACCTCGCCAAGCAGGGCTTCGGCGTCACGGTGTTCGACGCGCTCGACCAGGCCGGGGGCACGCCTCTCGCCGGGGTCCCGCCGTTCCGGCTCCCGCGCGAGGTCATCGACCGCGATATCTCCGGGATCGTGAACGAGAACGTCGAGCTGAGGCTCTCCACCTACGTCGGCCGCGACGTGAAGCTCCGGGAGCTATATGAGCGCTATGACGCGGTCCTGGTGACGGCCGGTTGCTTCGAGCCGAACTACATCGGCATTCCCGGCGAGGACGCCGACGGCGTCATGGCCGGCATCGTCTTCCTCGAGCGTGCCTATCGCGGACGGCCGGTCGAGGTGGGCAAGAAGGTCGTTGTGCTCGGTGGCGGCTATACCGCGATGGACTGCGCTTCGACCTCGTGGCGGCTCGGCGCCGATGACATCTACATCGTCTACCGCCGCGGCCGGGACGAGATGGTCGTCGACGAGGAGGAGCTCGCCGAGACCGAGCGTGAGGGCATGAACTTCGTCTACCTCTCCTCACCCGTCGAGGTGCTTACCGACGCGAACGGGCACGTCCGCGGGGTGAAGTTCGTGCGCAACCGCCTTGGAGCGCCGGACGCGTCGGGCCGGCGCAGCCCGGAGCCGATCGAAGGCTCCGAGTACGAGATCGAGTGCCAGACCGTCCTGCTCGCTCTCGGCCAGGCGCCGGATACGACGTTCCTCGCCGAGTTCGAGCAGTTCCGGGTGAAGCGCTGGCGGGATCTGAAGATCGACCCCGACACGTGTCAGAGCGCCATCCCCGAGATCTTCCTCGCCGGCGACTACCGGACCGGCCCTACGACGATCATCGAGGCTGTCGCCGATGGCCGGTCCGCGGCGCAGCAGATCATGCGGTTCCTTGACCCCATCGCCGCCGCCGCGGAGTTCCCCGAGTATCACGAGATCGTGACGCTCCGCCGCTCGAGCACACCCGACAACATCGGGCAGATCTCCGGCGAGGGGGCGATGGCGCGGATCTATCACAACATGTCCGTCGACTACGACCGGATCCCGCGCCAGGAGATGCCGAAGCTCGCCAAAAAGGAGCGGCGCGGGCTGTTCCTTGAGGTGAATCGCGGCTACGAGGTCGCGCAGGCCGTCGCCGAAGGCGACCGCTGCCTGAAATGCAACTTCAACATCGAGATCGTTGGGGAGCTGTGCATCATCTGCGGCGGCTGCGTCGACGTCTGCCCGATGGACGTCATCCACATGGTCGACATGTCCGATGTGGTGGACGATGGGGCGATCCCCGCCGTTGGCCAGGCGAAGAAGTGGCAGAACGGGGTGGCGTTCTTCCTCGACGAGACGGCCTGCATCCGCTGCGCGCTCTGCGTCATCCGCTGCCCCACCGACGCGATCACGATGAACCGCTACGGGATGGTCGCGCCGTCGGTCGGCCGGACTCTGCCGAAGGAATCCATCGACGACGAGATCCATCTCGACCTCACCGTCAGCGCCCGCAAATCGATCCGTCCGCTTCCGATGTACGATCCCGTCGCCGCGAGCAGCTTCAAGCAGCTGGGCGGCAATGGCAACGGCCACGCTCACCTCGCGCCGTCGGATGGCGAGCTCACTACGACCGGGAGAGTGAATTAGCGTGCTCGAATTGCCAGCAGAAATGTGGCGCCGGGTGAAGACGGGCCCGATCTGGAAGTCGCTCTTCCGCCACGGGTATCCGGACTCGCGCAAGAACCAGTCGCTCGCGGTATTCACGAACGTCTTCCTGCACCTGCATCCGGTGAAGGTGCGCCGGCACGCGCTCGCGATCCCGTACACGTGGTGCATGGGCGGTCTCTCGTTCTTCCTGTTCCTGGTCCTCACCCTCACCGGGACGCTCCTGATGTTCTATTACCACCCGACCGTCGACCTGGCCTACACCGACATCAAGGATCTGGAAACGGTGGTCATCTTCGGCCAGATCCTGCGGAACATGCACCGCTGGGCCGCGCACGGCATGGTCATCACCGTCTTCCTGCACATGATCCGGGTGTTCTACACGGGGTCGTACAAGCCACCGCGCGAGTTCAACTGGGTGGTGGGGACGCTCCTGTTCGTGCTCACGATCGTCCTCTCCTACACCGGCTACCTCCTTCCCTGGGACCAGCTCGCGTTCTGGGCGGTCACCGTGGGCTACGAGATCACCCGGGCCACCCCCCTCGTCGGGAACGAGGTCAGCTACGTCATCTTCGGGGGCTTCCAGCTCGGACCGAACGCATTGCTCCGGTTCTATGTGCTGCATGTCGTTGCCCTGCCGCTCATCACCGGATTCCTCATCGCCATCCATTTCTGGCGCATTCGCAAAGACGGCGGGATCTCAGGGCCCCTTTAGACCATGACACCTCCGAGGGGGCCGCAGCCGTTCAGCGGGCAGGAGAAGCGCCTCCGGCTCTTGGCATTCGTGCGCCAAGACTCGGTCGTACGCGTCGACAAGCGGGTCGAGGACACGGCGATGGTCTGGCCGCATCTCCTCACCATCGAGTTCATCGCCGCGATGGTCTGGTTCATCGGGCTGTTCGTCATCTCCGCGGCGTTCAACGCGCCGCTTCAGGACCACTCGACGTCCGACTGCACCCCGAACCCGTCGAAGGCCCCGTGGTATCTGCTCAACCTCCAAGAGCTCCTTCTGCACATGGACAAAGGCCTTGCCGGCGTGGTGGTCCCGACGATCTGGATCGGATTCATGATGGCGATCCCGTACATCGACCGGAGCCGCGAGGGCGTGGGCCTCTGGTTCACCAACCCGAAGGGGAAGACGATCGCGATCTTCGCCGCGGTGTACTCGGTGGTCCTCACCGGATTCCTGATCGGTCTGGACAAGGTGCTGAAGGACTTCGGGTACATCAAGTTCGCCAGCGATAATTTTCCCGGCGGCAAGCAGCTTTTCCCCGACTACCTCATCCCGATCGGCACGATGGCCGCGCTCTCGATCCTGCTCGTGCTCATCGTGAAGCGTCTGTACCACGCGAATACCCGCGAGTGGATGATCGCGGTGTGGACCGGTTTCATCGCCGTGTACATGGTGCTGACCATCGTCGGTACCTCGATGCGCGGTCCGGGCATGGACATGTATGCGCCCTGGGCGCTCCCCGAAACCCATCAATGCTTCGCGCCGGCGCACGAATGATCCGGCCACACGACGACACGAGCACGACGGCCGGCGGGCTCATTGCCCGCATCAAGCGGCGGCAACTCCTCCGACTCGGATTCCTTGGCGGCACGCTGCTCGCCGTGGGTGAGATCGGCGGGATCCTCCTGCCGTTCCTGACGGTGAACAAGATCGTCGGTCTGGGCGCAAAGATCCCGGTCGGCGCCAAGGACGCGATCCTCGCGAGCTTCAAAGCGTCGAACGACGCGCCGATCTTGAACGTCGAGGGAAAGTTCTTCCTCCTTCACCCGGACGGCGGGATCATCGCGGCGTATCGCAAGTGCACGCATCTTGGGTGCACCGTGCCATACGTCGCGGCGGAGAATCAGTTCCATTGCCCCTGCCACGGCTCCATCTATGACAAGCAGACCGCGATCGTGAAGGGCGGCCCGGCGCCCAAGCCGCTCCAGCTCTTTCACATCACCGAGTCCGGCGGATCCCTCATCGTCGACACGAACCCGCTCAACGTCATCGATCGGGGCCGGAACGAGTGGGACCCGAAGGACATGGAGATCACGGCGTGAGCGTCGATCCGAACGTCGCGCTCGCCGCCTTCAGTGTCCTGCTCCTTGGCGGGCTCGTCGCCTTCTTCGGGTTCGTGATCAAGCACCAGAACGACCTCGAGCCCCAGGCAAGACCGGCCGAGGGCGTCGAGCTTCTGCGCCAGCACTACGCGGCTGGCGAGACGATCGAGCAGCCGACCCCCTATTACGTCGCGCCGATCCCCTCGTCGCCCGACCCGCTCGAGAGCTCGGCCAACCTGGACAAGAAGATCCTTGCCGGCGCCGGGATGCTGTTCGTGGTCCTTGGCCTGGTCGGCGGTTATCTGCTGATCCTCCTCGTCGGCCGGGCCGACGCGAGCTCGACGACCTGGCGCGACCGGGTCGCCTCGGAGCACCAGCTCGGGCAGGCGGTCACGCGCGGCCGGAATCTTTACGCCAACCTGTGCTTCGACTGCCATGGCACCGAAGGCAAGGGTGACCTCGGCGTCGGTCTGCCGTTGAACAAGCCGGAGTTCAAGTACGAGAACCTCAAGAACGACCCGGCCAAGCTCAAGGACGCGGAGACCCTCCTTCAGAAGACCATCGAGCGCGGCCGGCAGAAGCCCGCGCCGCAGATCTCGATGCCGGCCTGGAGCAACCACGAAGGCGGTCCGCTCAATGACGAGCAGATCCGCCAGCTCCTTGCGCTGATCGAGTTCGGCACCGACCAGGACTGGGGCGACATGGTCGCCGTCCGGCGGGCGAGCGGCCTGGATGAGAAACCGGACCCGCCGAAGCAGGTGGTGCTCGATCCGAAGGCGGCGGGCAAGGCGCTCATGCTGAACAACCCGCAGGCCGCCTGTGTGGCCTGCCACAGCAT